>DYLN01000090.1 GCA_020722085.1 Melioribacter roseus | reverse complement strand
TTTTCCCTTATTTTACAATAACTTACAGCGATGAAGTGTAAAACTCAGGATAAAAAGATTACTTTTTGGTCAGTCTCGTTGGGATGAAGTGTAGAACGATCATAACCTTTAATATATGAATATTTATTCATACCAAGATACTTTAAAGGAAACCTCTCATAGCGGGGGCTTTCATTTCAATCCAAGTTCTTTAGACATTCTATAATAATTCGGCGGAGCCAGGCCTAATTTTTTTGCAGCCTCAGCATCGGATATACTTTGCTCGCGGATAAATTTAAAATATTTTTCTCTGAGAAGTTTTTCCATTTCTTTTAATGTCTTAATCCCATCAGCCATTTTAAAATTAATTCCATCTGAACCGAACTGATTCCATCCGGTTAATCCTTTAGTTCCGAGATTCATTTCAACCAAAGTTCTATCAATTATATTCTCACTGTTAAATAACAATCTCTGAACAAAATTTTTTAACTCACGTACATTCCCGGGCCAATCATAATCAACAAGAATCTTCATAGCGGCAGGTTCAATTACAGGTTTTTCTCTTCCCATATCAACAGAAAAGTTCGTAATGAAATGGTCGATCAATACGGGAATATCTTCTTTTCTGTCTTTAAGCGGGGGAATAAAAATCGGGACCACATTCAGTCTATAATAAAGATCTTCACGGAACCTTTTAGCTTTTATTTCTTCTTCCAGATTCTTATTAGTTGCGGAAATTATCCTCACGTTAACTTTTATTCTTTCTGTTCTTCCGATTTTTTCTATCTCTCCGTCCTGTATTACTCTTAACAGCTTTACTTGAGCAGAAAGAGGAAGTTCGGAAATCTCATCTAAAAATATCGTGCCGTGATTAGCCACTTCAAACAAACCCGGCTTATTTTTATCGGCACCGGTAAAAGCACCTTTTTCATATCCGAACAGCTCACTTTCTATTAATTGATCTGGAATTCCGCCGCAGTTTATCGTAACAAAATTTTCATATTTTCTGAGACTGCTGTAATGCAGATTATATGCAACCAATTCTTTACCCGTTCCGGAAAATCCGCTGATAAGAATGTTTACGTTGCTGTTCGAATATTTTTTTATCTGTTCAGTTAAATTTTGTATTTGAGGCGAGCAGCCGATTATTTTTTTCGACTGCATGATATCTTCGACATTTTTTTTCAGTTTAAGTTTGGAAATCTGTTTTTCCTTTAAGAGTTTTCTTTTCTCGTTAGCATTAAAAATACTCAGAATAAAGTCAGTGGGCTGGTAAATATACTCTTCAATATCGCCGGGATATTTCGTGCAGTACCAAAAAGCACCAGCTTCAATCAAACTGCGGGCAAAGTCGTAATTGGTAAGATTTACGGTCATTTTCGTAATAACGATTATTTGAAGAGAACTATCGATTAATTTCAATTTTTTAATAAGTTCTTCACCTCTCAAACCACCGGCTATCTGGTAATCCATTATAACTATATCGTACAAACCTGTTTTCTCGCCGAGTAATTCCACAGCAAGTTTACCATCGGAAACCACATCGGCAATATTTATCTGGTCGGCAAAGGGTTTAATTGTGTTATGAACCCGTCTTACATCATATTCTTCGTCTTCAATTAAAAGTATATTAATCTTATCGTTTGCATTCATATTTAATCTCATTACTGATTTGGAATTGTAATTATAAATTGACAGCCTTTTTCCGGCAGGTTAAAGGCGTCGAGTTTCCAGTTGCATCTTCCGGTAGCCATTTCGTAAGCTATATAACATCCGTAGCCGCTCGATTTATCGGAATTTTTAGATGTCACATTTTCCTGAAAAAGTTTTTTCATACCCTTGCCGGTCACCTCTAACAGCTCTGGCAGTATACCTTTCCCGTTATCTTCAATTATGAGCCGGCTTATTTTTTCTTCGGGGAAATACTTTGTAATTATTTTTATCTCAAGCTCATCAACGTTTCCGTGATCAATACTGTTCTGGATCAAAGGTTCAACTATTTCCCATACAACAAATTCGTTTATGTGAACCGGCGGTAAATTCTCGTCAAGTTCAAGTTTAAAAGCATACGAACCGGTTTGAGTTGCCGTCCGCTTAAACAAGTTCTCAACTATAAATTTTATCACTTCATTGATATCGGTATTAAAAGCATTATTTCTTATTGTCTGAATCGGTGGATCGTACCATTTCATATCATAAATCACACGCGAAACAAAATTCGAATATTTATTTACGCGGTACTTTACCTCCTCTGTGTTTTCATTGGATAAGGAGCGCAGGTCCTCTTTTATAAATCCCATAACTTTTTCGGCTTTGTGGTGGGTGTGATAAATTCGTTTTGTAAACAAAGATTCTTTTTCGTGGTCAATCTGCTTTTTTAAATTCCTCTCATTTTCTTCCATCAATAATTTTTGGGCTTCGTCTCTTTCTTTTAAGGTATAAGTGGATATATAATACATTGCCAACAAACCGAGGAAAAACAATGCCGAATATATTACCGATGTTTCTTCGTAGTTCGAGACAATTTCTTTTTGAATAAAACCAAAGTCGGGTGTGTTTTTCATAAAAAGTGCACCTACTATTTCTCCGCTCGGCGCAAAAGGAACCAGAGTATAATACGATTCTTTTTCTTTAAGTATGTTTATGATTTGTTCATTGCTTACCAGTTCGGTTTTATTTTTCAAATAAAGGTCGATTGCCGTTGAATGGAGTTTATTCGATTCCGATTCTGGCACTTTATGTTCGAATATAAAGTTATACAAAACAGTACCGTCGTCGATAGCATAAACTTTATTATTTCTTTCAACAAGCAGACAAATATCTTCTATGTTCTGCTGGAGCCGCTGTTGGTTAAGTATGATATTAAAGAACTGAACGATTTTTGTTTTGTTTGCGTTATTTGCCGGAACATTCATCCTTGCGGTTTCCAGCAGTAATTCAAGCGTAGTCGTAGTAAGGTTCGCCAATCTTTCTGCCGAATGTTTTTGATACCATTCCTGAGAATTTTCTACAAAATTTCGAAGTGATGTTTTATGAATAATAGAAAGCACCAGTTGAAATACAATCAATCCGGCAAAAAGAACAGTCAAATGTTTCAGCTCAAAATGATATTTTTTTAATTTCTCAAAAAATTGGCTTTTCATAATTTATTTAACAAATAATTCGTTTGCATTTATTATGTGCTCTGCTTTGCTTAATGCCGAATCGGCAGGTATTTGTTTTTTTATTGCCTGATTAAGATAGTAAGAAATTACATCCGAATAGCGGGTATATTTTTCAAGGAAAGGTCTGCTAACAGCACTTTTAATCAGTCTTTTATAAAATTTTAATTCAGGATATTTATCTATAAACTCTTTTTCGTTGTAAACGGCTTTTAACACGGGTAAATACCCGCTTTCTTCCATAAATATTTTCTGCGTATTTTCTTTAAGAATATATTTAATAAATTCAATCGCTTCGGCTTTCTTAGTTGAGTATTTTGAGATCATTAAATCCCACCCGCCAATTACACTTGCTGCTTTTCCATCCTGAAAATGAGGAAGCGGTGCCATTCCAATAGCGCTGCTTTTCCACACTTTTTCATCGATATCTTTTTTCAGGTTTCCGGGCCAGCTTCTTAAAAATATCCCTTCTTTTTTCAAAAACAGTTCTTTGCAATCAACTTCTTTGTAAGCCGTCACGCTTTTAGGTGTCATAGAATATTTATTTACCATGTCAATCAGCAAGTTTAACGCTCTTTTGCTTTGGGGTGTGTTTAATTTCACCGAGTCGTTAACAAACAATTCACTGTTTTGTGATGCAAGCATTTCAACAAAACTGCACATCAACCCTTCGTAACCGTCGGCTGCAAATAAATAATAAGGTCTTTCATCACCCCTAAAATATTTTTCGTATAGATCGATAAATCTCTTCCATGTAATTGAACTGTCGATTTCTCTTTTTATTCTATCGGAATCCGGCAAATGGGAAATTACATCATAACGATAGTACATAATACTAATATCAAAATACAGTGGAACTGCAACAAGCTGATCTTTGTAAACACACGATTGCAGTGCGGGTTCTAAAAGTGCATTGCGGTCATTTATAGAAAAATAATTTCCAAGCGGCTCTGTCCATTTCATAAACCGGGGCACCCAAATCTGGTCAACAGAAAAGATATCTATCCTGTCATTCTTGCTGCGCAGAAATCTGATCAGCAGTTCTTTTCTTTCATTAGTACTAAATTTTTCAAACGGAAGATTGATGGGAACTACTTCTATTTTCCCTTTATAAAGCTCATTGAAACCATTAATAATTTTTTGATGAGCCGGTGAAATGTTATCTACGAAATAAAGTTTTACAGTACCGTTTACACTGGAGAACAAAGAATAATTAAGATAAGCAACTGAAACAAAAATTATGAGTGCAATAATTGTTGCGCTGATAGTATAGACATAAAATTTTTTTAGATATTTTTTTAAGGCGCCCATTTAAAAGACCGATTTCTTTAAATAATCTAAATAAACTTTATACCATGTCGCAAATAAAGGCGTGTAAGGTACAGCAGTAATTTGACCACCAAATCCAAACCGCCTGAAAACAAGCATATTTATTGTGGAAGTTTTCAACTCCCCGAGAAATTTTTCATTGATAGTTATTCCGTATTTAACTGCAGCGCCGGCTGTAAGATTATCCAAAGATTCATACATTTTTTTAGTTCTTATAACATTTTTAAGATCATTTTTAGCTTCTTCAAATCCCGGAGAATCAATAGTTCTGCCCCTCTTTTTATCAATTAATTTTATTAAAGAGTAGCCGTCGTTGTTTTTAATTGGTCCGAAAATTTCTCCAACTTTTAATTTTCCGGCTTGTTTTCCAATTTCTCCTTTTTCCGTAACGGGGAAGTAACCTAAATTGCCGCCGTTGAGTTTTAGAGAATCATCGTCATTGTAAATACGCGCAGCCTTTTCAAAATCAGAATTGCTTTGCAAATCGTTCAATGCAGCGGCAATTACATCTAGATTTTTTGAAAAAATTTCCAGAACATTAACTGTATCCGGTGCCTGCACCGCTTGTCCATTCTTTTCATAAAAATCCATCGCTTCTTTATCTGTAACATCAATACCGCTGAATACTCTGCTCATTAATCGGTTAGCCAAATAAAAATCTTTCCACATTTTGAGATTGTTTTTCACTTCGGGAATTTCATCGTACCGACGTTTTTTGGCTTCTCTTGAAAGCAGAGTATTCTGAATATACGTAGCAACAAATGAATTTAATATTGTGTAAACTCTTTGCGGCTTTAGGCTGTCTGTCCAGAATGATGTTAATTTCATATCTGTTAAAAATTGTTCAACTGTAACAGGATCAATGTCAAATTTTATAAACACGGAATCAAGCTTTGGAGACAAACTTTGTTTTATCGTTTCAATGTCGCTATCGTTCAAGTCGAATTTATTCTTGCTTCCGGAATCCGCAGAATATTTTTCTTCGAGACGTTTTAATATATACTTATAAATTTCATCAAAAAGAATGCGGTTGGCATTTATTGAAATTCCTTTGAAAAATCTTTTATAAAAATCCTCATAAAAAATATCTTCCTGCCGGGAGCTTATCACATCTTCTATCTTTTTAAGGTCGGTTTGATTCAAGCCTTGTTTAATATCGACATCGTAAACTTTACAAATGTACCATCCCTCTCTTAATTTAATAGGAGAAGTAAATTGCCCTGGTAAGAGTTTATATACAGAATCTTCAATTGCTTTATTCATTGTTCCGAATGTAACCTCTGCTGCATCCGGCTGTTCGTTATTTTCAGACCGAAGCTGAAGAAGTGAATCAAACGGGGCGCCGTTTCCCAATTGCGTATAAATAGAATCAATTTCATTTTTGTCTTGAGAAAAAACAAACTTTACTTTCAACGTCCTGCTGATTTTAAATTTACCTTCGTCAATTTCTTCTTTTGTAATATGCACTTTATCTTTAACTTCTTTTTGATAAAGTTCGTCTCTCAAATAAAGGTCGGACAGATATTTCATTATTGCTTTGATATCATAAGAATCCTGTATTCCCAGTTCCTGTGCTTTTTGTGATAAAACTTTTTCAGCAATAAGTGTATAGAGAAAATCCTTTTTAATTGTTGCTGAGTCGTATGCGGTTTCGGTGCGAGCGTGAGGAGAAAACTCGAATCTGCGCAAAAATTCTTCCATGGTGATTTCTTCATTCCCGACTTTTGCAATCACATTATTGCTTTGTGCCTTAAGGCAGTTTAACATCAAAAAGGTGAAAACAAACAGTATAATTAGTCTCATAAATTTGCTTACCGGCTGATATTGTAAAATTTAATCGTAAACTGAAATTTACTCTGACGCAATTATATTGAATAAGAAAATTAAATAAAAGAAATAGAACAAAGGTAAGGCTGCATGTAAGTACAAAAAACAATCTTGAAAATAGAAAATGAAATTTTGAGGTTAGGAATTGATATCACTAATTCAATTGTCGTACTAAGTTTTCATCCGTTCGGGATAAAAGCTCAGTAATGAGCCAACAGCAAGCGTGGCTAATACTCCGACGAGTGTAAACCACGTCCATGCTACAAGCTTCAGTGAGATAACCACAATCATTATTAAAATACCGGCCGCAAATGCTGCCAGTGCATCTTTCTGTCGTGCCCTTTTAACAAAAATTCCTAAAAGAAAAGTGCCGAGTAACCCTCCGTAAGTAAATGAGGCGATGCTTAGTGCAAGTTCAACAACAGCCTGAGAAGAATTCATAAAAAATACTGCCGCAAGTACAAGCAGACCCGCCCACATTATTGTAAACAATCTTGAAATTCTTAACTGCTTACTTTCATCTTCAATTCTTCCTTTGAAAGGAATGTACAAATCTATCATTGTGGAAGAAGAAAGAGAACTCATTGAACCTGCGAGCGTAGACATTGCTGCAGCAAATAATCCTGCGATGATAATTCCAGTTACACCTGCCGGCAAAACATTAATTATGAATAATGGAAAAATTTCATCCGATTTTATATCCAGTCTGCCATAGTATACATAAAGCATAACACCGACAATAAGAAATATTGCAAACTGAATAATCACTATTACGCCGCTTCCTATAACAGCTTTTTGACTGTCTTTGAGTGTTTTTGTAGCAAACAACCGCTGAACAACTAATTGGTCGGTTCCGTGTGAAGCCATCGAAAGAAAAGCTCCGCCGATTAGTCCGCCTATTAAAGTATATGGCTGCTGGAAAAATCCGGCAATACCTTTTCCAAAACCCAAATTAATAATTGAAAACTTATCCCCAGCAGATGCTGCAGCACCGATTGATGCTATTCCGCCGGGTATCAGATTAACTAAAAAAATGGAAGCCATAACCGCACCGCCGAGATAAATAAACATTTGTATTACATCCACCCAAATTACTCCTTTTACCCCTCCAGTGTACGTATAAACCAGCGTAACCACGGCAATAATAATTATTGCAAGTGGATAATCTATATTCAGCATTAATTTCAACGGTATGGCTGTAGCAAACAATCTTACACCGTCCGAGGCTGTACGTGTAAAAAGAAACACTATCGAGGCAAATGACCTTGTTTTGGCACCAAAACGGCTTTCGAGATAAGAATACGCAGTTTTCAATTCACCTTTGCTGTAAGCAGGAAGAAAGACATACGCTACAACAATTCTTCCGAGCAGATAACCAATTGTAAGCTGAAGAAAATTCAGGTTTGTTAAATAAGCTAAGCCGGGAATTGAGATGAAAGTTAATGTGCTTGTCTCGGCTGCAACAATCGAAAAACATACCGCCCACCACGGTACTACCTTCGAGCCTAAAAAATAATCATTAACAGTTTTTTGTTTCCCACCGGATATTATACCGAATGCGGCAATAAAAATAAGATATGCTGCAATAATGATGTAATCAACCAGATGACCCGCCAACTGAATTCCTTAATTATTTTTTAAGGTGTGCTAATTATTCCATAAAACTGCACGGTTAATTTAATAAATTTCTTTAGTCTAATTCATGTTTAAGCTATGTTTTAGTAACTTTAAAATGTTGGTTCGAACCAGTTTGTTTTTAAATCAACAAAAAGATATTAACAATGGGTGCCGCTTATGAAATTCGATATTATACTTCTCGTTACAACTTTTGCATTTGCCTCATCAATTTTTTCACAACAAACTAACACAAGCAAAATTTTTAACAATACGACAGATCAATGGGTTGAAAGCATATTTGCTAAAATGACATTAGAAGAAAAGGCGGGACAAATGGTTTTCCCTGAAGTTTACGGAAAATATATGAGCATCGACAGCCGTGATTATAAACGCATCGAACATTTAGTGAAAGACTTAAATGTAGGCGGATTAATTTTTTTCAACAGTAACATTTACGATCAGGCAGTTGTCACAAATAAAATGCAGGCGGTTGCAAAAGTGCCGCTATTAATTTCCGCCGATTATGAAAGAGGTGTTGCACAAAGCACTGCCGAGGCAACTGTTTTCCCGTACAATATGGGAATCGGCGCCGCCGATGATTCGGAGTTAACTTTTCAAATGGGTAAAATAATTGCCGAAGAAGGAAAAGCAATTGGTGTTTACCAGAATTATGCGCCGGTTTCCGATGTAAACAATAATCCGTTTAACCCGATAATTAACGTCAGATCCTTCGGTGAAAACGTGGAACTGGTTGAAAGGCTGAGCAACGCTTTTCTAAAAGGAATTCAAGCAGGCGGTATGATCGCGACCTCAAAACATTTTCCGGGACACGGTAATACTAATATCGATTCACACCGCGAGCTGCCGTTAATAACAGGATCAAAAGAGGAGCTTCAAAAACTGGAGCTGGCACCGTTCAAATCAAATATCGAAAACGGCGTTATGTCTGTAATGATAGGACATCTTGAAGTACCTTCCCTCGAAAAAGAGAAAAATTTACCTTCAACATTATCAGAATCTATTGTTACCGATTTGCTCCAAAAAGAAATGGGTTTTAAAGGATTGATAGTCACAGATGCTTTAAATATGCACGCAATAACAAATTCATTTTCCACAGCCGAAGCTGCAGTAAGAGCAGTTAAAGCAGGCAACGACTGCATACTTTTCCCGCACGATCCAGAAGAAGCGGTTAATGCAATTATCGAAGCTGTGAGAAAAGGCGACCTTTCCGAAGAACGTCTTGATCATTCTGTAAAAAAAATTTTGCTGGCAAAAAAATGGGCAGGATTAAACGAAAAAAAATTTATTGATATTGACGATATCGCCAATCATGTCGGCACACAGGAACACTGGAATGTGTCTGCCGAGCTTGCAAGAAAATCGATCACGCTTGTTAAAGATGACAATCATTTAGTTCCCGTTACCGCAGATGCAAGTAAAAATTTTTCTCACATTGTAATTTCAGACGAAAGATATCCCGTCAGCCACAGATACTTTGATAATCTTTTAAGAAAAAGATTATCCTCCGTAAATACCGAAGTGTTGTTAATTAATTCCGATGAAGAAAGTTTTGAAAATGCACTTGCCGGCGCTAAACATGCAGATGAAATTTTTATTTCCATCTATTTAAAAGTAAGGGCTTTCGAAGGAAATCTCGGGTTAACCGATTTACAAACAAAATTAATTAAAGACATACTGTCGTTAAAAAAACCAACTGTTATCACCTCACACGGAAATCCTTACATTCTTTCTGTTTTCCCGGAAGCATCAACATATTTGTGCAGCTACGGCGACACCGAAGTTTCGGAAGCAGCATTGGCAGAGGCAATTTTCGGTGAAATACCAATTGCAGGAAAGCTTCCGGTTTCAATTCCAAATACAAATTGTAACTTCGGCACCGGAATAAAATTAAAGCAGTCAGCTCTTCGAATGGAAAACGAATTTACTATCTCTTCTGAAAATAAATTTAAATTAGTTGATGATGTGATAGAAAAAGCAATTAAAGATACGGCTTTCCCGGGTGCTTCTCTTTTAATTGCCAAAGACGGAAAAATCATCTACCAAAAAGGATACGGACATTTAACATACGATTATACCTCCCGTACAGTTACTCCCAATACAATTTACGATCTTGCATCGGTCTCAAAAGTAATTGCAACAACAACAGCAGCAATGATGTGCATTGACAGGGGTTTATTTAGACTCGATGACAAAGTTTCAAAATACATTCCTCAATTTGCCGTGAACGGAAAGGAAAACATTACAATCAGAAATCTGCTTCTCCACAACAGCGGTTTGCCAGCTTATAAAAGATATTACGAAATGTATGATAATGCAGAAGATGTATTGAACGATATTTATTCCACACAACTCGATTACGCTGCGGGAACGAAGACCGTCTATTCCGATCTTGGAATGATTACTGTAGGAAAAATTATTGAAAAAGTTACCAGCAAAACATTAGATCAATTTTGTAAAGAAGAAATTTTTGATCCGCTTGGCATGACTAACACTTTTTACAATCCTCCTTCTGTTTATAAAAACAGAATTGCACCAACGGAAAATGATAACTATTGGCGGCACAGATTATTAATCGGTGAAGTACATGACGAAACTGCATCGATGCTGGGAGGCGTTGCCGGACATGCCGGATTGTTTTCGACATCTGGCGACCTTGCAAAACTGCTCCAAATGATTCTCCAAAAAGGCAATTATCAAGGGAAAAAATTTATTGAACCTCAGACAGTTAAGCTGTTTACAAAAAGACAATCCCAAGAAAGCTCGCGCGCTTTGGGATGGGATACCAAATCTCCAAAAGGTTCTTCTGCCGGCAATCTCTTCAGCGCGGATTCGTACGGACATACGGGTTATACCGGCACTTCGGTTTGGACCGACCCTGAAAGAAAATTAATTGTTGTGCTTTTAACTAACCGCGTATATCCGACAAGAAACAACTTAAAAATTTTAGATGTTCGCCCTGCTGTACATGACGCCGTGATTAGAACTATTACAGATTTGTTATGATCACAAAAAAAATATTTCACTTAATAATTATTTGCTTTTGTTATTTATCGTTCCCCCATGCACAGTCAACGCATTCAGTAGAGCATAAATTAACTGCTGCAAAAGATTCTGCCGAAACTGAGCAATTAGCACCCGGCATTTTTCATAAACATATTATTGATAGGAAAGATACACTTTCAATTCACATCGTTAGTCTTGACCTTAAAAATAATTCTTATACGGTTGCTGCCGTGAAAGGATGCGACAGTCTCTTAGGAAGAGAAACAACAAGTTCTATGGTTAAGCGGCTTGATGAAAACAGAAACAAAGTTATTGCTGCAGTCAACTCGGATTTTTTCAAAATAAAATACGGCGGCGAACCGGAAAACAATCTCGTTATTGACGGTGAATTTGCAAAGGGAACTAAAATAACCGATTCGGAATACGACGCCTTCGATAATATTCATTACCAATTTGCCTTAACAAAAAACAACAAACCGCTGATTGAAAGGTTTCGGTTCGAAGGCAAAATTATTACAAAAAACAGATCTGAATTTGAGGTTGACAGAATCAACTCGCAGACCGATAGTAATGCCGTTACTCTTTACAATCATTACCAAGGTTACACAACACCACAACAAAAAGATAAATGGAAAAATTTAGAAATAAGATTGACAAAGCTGACTTCAAATGGTGATACTTTACTGTATAAAGTCACAGGTGATTGGCACATAGGCAAAACCAAAATAGACGACAGCGATTATATTTTATCGACAAATAACGAGACGGCAGATGAAATGAGTTCAAGTATTTACCCGGGTGATACGTTAAAAATAATTCTAAAGTTAATTCCCGACTTAGGAAAAATTATTACTGCAACCGGTGGATGGGGAAGAATAGTTCATAACGGAAAAAATGTTGCTGCCTTTACAGATAGTATTGAAGGCACCTTTCCGAAGTTTTCCGTAACTAAACATCCGCGAACCGGAATCGGATTTTCAAAAGACAGCACAACTCTTTATTTATTTACAATTGACGGCAGACAGGAATCAAGCAGCGGCGTTTCCCTAAAACAATTTGCAGACATTATGATCAAAGAAGGAGTCTATCAAGGATTAAATCTTGACGGAGGCGGTTCAACAACTATGGTTATAAATGATAAAGTAGTAAATAAACCTTCCGACAAAAACGGAGAGAGACCCGTAGGTGTTTCTCTTGTAATAATCAAAAAAGAGAATTAAGGAGTTAAGATGAAAAATTTATTAATGATTTATCTGATATCTGTGGTAATCCTAGCAGCAGGTAAAGAACATAAGGTAAATAAAGCGGCAGTGCTGACGGGAGCCGATATCTTACTGACAGAAAAAATTGATCTCCTTAAAGGAAAACATTTAGGATTAGTTGTCAACCATTCATCATTATTATCTGACGGTACGCATATTGTTGATGCAATTTATGAAAGAAAAGATGTTGAAATTGTGGCTTTATTCGGTCCCGAACACGGAGTTAGAGGAGACACAACAGGTGCAATAGAAAACGCAGTCGACCCGAAAACGGGAATTCCTATTTACTCTTTATACGGCAAGACTTATAAACCTACTCCCGAAATGTTAAAAGGAATCGACATGCTGATTTTCGATATTCAAGACGTTGGTGCGCGGTTTTACACATTCATTTCTACACTCGGTTTTGTAATGGAAGCTGCCGCAGAAAGTCATATTCCGGTTATGGTGCTGGATCGCCCTAATCCTATTACAGGTTTATACGTTGACGGACCTATCACTGAAGACACTCTCAAATCTTTCGTTGCTTTTGCACCGATCCCAATTGCTCACGGATTAACAATTGGTGAGCTTGCGCAAATGTATAACGAAGGAGGCTGGCTGAAAAATAAAGTAAAAGCCAATCTAATCGTCATTAAAATGAAGAACTGGGAACGAAGCATGTGGTATGACCAAACAGGTTTAACATGGATTAAACCATCACCCAATATGCCTTTTCTTTCAACAGCAATTGTTTATCCTGGAAGCTGTCTTTTCGAAGGAACAAATGTCTCTGAAGGAAGAGGAACCGAAAGGCCGTTTGAGTATATAGGTGCAACCTGGATTGATGCTAATAAAGTGATAAGCGAACTCAAAAAAGTAAATTTACACGGTGTTTCTTTCGAGCCGGTTGAATTTACGCCGGAGTGGTATAAATTTAATGCCCGTCCTCCAAAGTATTATAATGAAAAATGCAGCGGAATATATATACATGTGACAGACAGAAATACTTTTGAATCTGTTAAAGCGGGAATTGCATTGCTTTGGGCGATAAAGAAAATACATCCAGATAAATTTGAATGGAGAAAATCAACAATAGATCGTCTTGCGGGCACGACAAATATTAGACTTCTGATCGACAAAGGAAAAACTCCGGAGGAAATTTTTAACTCATGGAAAGAGGGACTTGATCATTTTAAGAAAATAAGGGAAC
>DYLN01000007.1 GCA_020722085.1 Melioribacter roseus | reverse complement strand
AGTCGTTGTGCAAAATATAATTTTCTAATGCATAATTTGGGTTTAATTGAAAATTACTTTCTGGTCACCCTCCTACAGTCAATTCTTTCAACATATTTATAGGGTTAAAAATACAAGGTCGGTAGTATTCTTAAAAAATAAAAACCGCACCGATAGAAAATGTTATCCCGTCGATATTTACTTTTGTATCAAACGGGTTGGAAGGCAAATTAATGGTTCTTCCCTGGTACTCAATTGATTTAACGTTGTAACTGCTTTTCATTTGAAATTCGGGATCACGAAAACGCATTTGTCCTCTTACAGCAAAATATTCGGTTACAAGATAATCCATACCAACTGCAACTTGTATTCCATAGCCTATCTTTTTGCTTACATTATTAATTGAGGCTTCTCTTATGCTTCTTATTTCATTACCGATATAAATTCCTCCGCCTCCACCCATTAAAAACTTAAACTGTGAAGTAGAAAAAGGAAGCAAGTAATAAATCGTAAGCTCAACAGGAAATACGCGGAATCCTTCCTTCATATCGAGTCTTATTCCGCCGAGACTAATTGGAGCGTTTGTGTTAATCTTATTAATATATTCTCCGATAATACCGATTATCAATGGTTCTGAAATTCTATAACGAAACTCAAACGAGTAACTTCCTATGTCGTCTAGTTCAAGGTAAGTGCTGCTTAAAATCGGATCGGGAGAATTCGGGTTAATAAAAAGTTTAGAGGTGGTTGTATAATTATAATTGGCGGAGAAACTAAAAAGGCTGCTATTGTACTGAGCAAAAACATGGGGTAGAAAAATCTGGAATAAAAATAGAAATGTTAATAATGCCTTCTTTATCATAATTTATAAAATATAAAAAAAATCCGCGAATGTTCGCGGATTTGTATGCAAAAATTTGCGGAGATTTTTACCGATAAAATAAATATCTGTTATCAACTATATCGGCTTCCTTTTTCAAATCCTGTATCCACTGTGCAAAATATGCATTCTTTTTCCTTTGAATCATTGCCTTTCTTAACGATTGCTTTCCGGCTTCAAATGCATGCTCGTCAAAATCTGTTCTTGATGTTACCCGGATTAAAAACACCCCTCTGTTGCCTTTGACAGGCTGCGATAATTTGTTCAAATCCCCGGTTAAACAATATTGCGAAAAAGCATATTCCCTTCCGACTCCCGGAATAAAACCAGAGGAAGTAAATTCACTTTCGGTAGTACCGACTTTTGCTTTGGGATAAATCTGAATTGCAGCATTTAAATCGGGATTGCCGGTTATTTTAGAACGGATTCCATCTGCAATTTCTAAAGCTTTATCAAGTTTCTTTTCTTTTATTAACTTATTTTTAATCGCTGTCTCAACATCTTCTATTTTTTGAAATCCGGGCTTAATAATATCAGAGACCATTGCAACAACGTAACCTGCTGGCACTCTGTAAACGTCACTGACTTTTCCAACGCTTTCTTCAAAAGCAAATTTAACGAGGGCAATGTTCTGTCCAATGCCTGCAATAGCAGTTGCATCTTCCTTAAAGGGAGGGGTTTCAATAACAGAATAATTCATCAGTTTTGCTTCCGATTCAAAACCATTTTCTTTTGCTATGTAAGAAAAGTCGCTGGCATTGTTGTAAATTTGGTCTAACGTTGTCCCGGACGGCTGAATTTTATTTACAATTTTTTCAATTACAAAATCCTGGTTTAACTTTCCTGTCACTTTGATAATATGATAACCGAACTGGGATTTGACAGGTTTAAGAATTTGCCCAACCCTGCCCGAATAAACAGCATCTTCGAACGGCTTGACCATTTGTCCTTTACCAAACCATCCTAAATCGCCGCCTCTTACTGCCGAGCCTGTATCTTCCGATTTTTCTCTTGCTAATGATGCAAAGTCGGCACCTTTAACAGCTTTCTGATAAATTTCGTTTGCTTTTTTTAGATCGGCATTATCGTTTCCAGTGGATTTTACAAGAATATGCGATGCTCTTACAATTTCACTTTTTGCTTTTACTTTGTCATCCAGTCTGTAAACAACATATCCCTCAAAGGTCTTTACAGGACCAACAATGTCTCCTTTGTTTGCATTCATAAGTAAATCTCTCGCAGATACCGGCAGTGTAGTTATCGAAACAGTATCCTTTGAATAAGGCTGCTCGGAATAAATTTGCACGTAAGTTTTAAAAGTAGAAGTATCGCTTTTTAATTTATTCACAATTGCAGCGAGGTTATTAAATATTGCGGCAGAATCTTCTTTGGAAGCGTTTTTTCTGAACATCACATATTTCAATTTTCTTTGTGCTTCAATTTTATAGTCATCAAGATGCTTATCATAATAATTCTTTATCTCGTCTTTCGAAACATTGATTGTCGAGTCGGGAATTGTATTTGCATCAATTAAAACATAATCGGCTTTCATTTTAATGTTTTGCTGTATGAATTGATCTCTTAATTCTTCATCGCTTACATTAATTGAAGCATACAAATAATTCTGAAGTTTCTGCTGGATTAATTGTTCTCTAAGCTGGTCTTCCAACTGAATCACTATTTGCTTGTTACGCGGGTCACGTAAAGCAGCTTCGTAAAGTTGTCTATTGAAATGACCTAATGAATCGGTAAACTGTTGTTTTAAAGAGGCTGGAGGATTCGGACCAAGCAATTGTTCTCTGATTTCATCATCACTGACAACAATTCCGAACTGATTAATTTTTTCATCGATTAATTTTCTAGTTACCATCGCATCCCAAACCTGATCACGGAAATAATCCATCTGAGATTCATCAATTTCCTTTCCAGTTGCCTGCTGCTGCTCTTTTCTGGCTGCTTCAACAAAATCAGAAAATTCTTTGTATGTAATATTTTCCCCGTTTACCGAACCTACATTTTGTCTTGTGGTTTGAATAAAGTCAAGAACCTTCGAATCCGTTATTACCATAAACAAAACAAATAAGCCGCCAACCCCAAGTATAAACCAGGGGGCTAAATTTCTCATCCGGCCCATCATACCCATAATAGTTCTGCCTCCGTTTTTAAGATATATGAAATTTTTAAGAGACTTAAATTATATACACTGCCTTTCAAATGCAATTTTTTTTGAAGTGCAAAAATATTGTTAACACATTGAAATCTAATATCTTATAACAGCGGCTTTTATCTTGCTAAACAGTATATTAATTCTAAGTTAATTTTTTTTATTTCATGAAAAATTACTTTGACCAATAGTTCTTATTTCATAATTTTTTTAGTTCTTATCAAAATTATTACTTAAGAAGACAATTATGAAATTGGTAAAATACATTTTCTATTTATCACCCATATTAATTTTTATTGCGTTTAACGTCTCCCGAAAGTTGAAGAGCGGTGAGCTTGGTTCCAAGAGTAATCCAATAAAATTTTATCTTACTCCTTCGGAAGATGCGAATAAACTTACTACAACAGCAAAACCACTTATCGATTTTCTTCAAAAACAGACAGGCTATTATTTTATTTCTGCCGTGCCGAGCAGTTACATTGCTATAATAGAAGCATTTGGAACCGGCAGAGCAGATATTGCTATTGGACTAAGTGCATTTGCATATTTAATGGCTAATGAAAAATACGGAGCCACGGCTTTATTAAGAGTGGTAAGGGACAACGGTGAAACAACATACAGAGGGCAGTTCTTAGCAAGAACAGATTCGGGCATCGACAGTATTTCGGATTTGAATGGGAAATCAATTGCCTTCGTTGATCCTTCTTCAACTTCAGGCTATTTACTTCCGAATGCAATGTTGAAACGAAAAGGCATAAAACCTTCCGAAGAAGCTTTTGCAATGCGGCACGATAACGTTGTAACGATGGTCTATCAAAAGCAAGTAGACGCTGGCGCATGTTTTTATTCGCCGCCCGATCCCAATACAGGAAAAATTTTAGATGCAAGAATGAAAGTACTGCAGCAGTTTCCGGATGTTGCCCAAAAAGTAAAAACGATCGGTTTAACCGAAGAAATTCCTAATGACCCAGTAATCTTCAGAAAAGAAATACCGGACACAATGAAACAAAAGATTGTTAATGCACTCCTTGATTTTGTTAAAACTCCAAAAGGACAGCACGATTTGTACGATGCATACGGCGTGGTAAGTTTCATCCCAACAAAAGACAGCGATTACGATGTACTAAGAAAAATGTTAAAAGAGCAAAACATCGATTACGAAAAACTAATTAAAAAATAATTATGCTTTTACGCGTTCAAAAACTTCATAAAATATATCCGAACGGAACTCACGCATTAAAAGGCGTCAGCTTTGATGTTAAAGAAGGTGAATTTTTAGTTGTAATTGGATTAAGCGGCTCGGGAAAAACTACTCTTCTTCGCAGCATCAACCGATTAATTGAACCGACATCGGGCACGGTCGAGTTTATGGGTAAAGACATTACACATATCAAAGGGGATGAACTCAGAAAAATAAAATCCCAAATCGGGATGGTCTTTCAGCAGTTCAATTTAGTTAAAAGAAGATCCGTTATGTTGAATGTTCTTACAGGAAGTCTGGGACGTATAAACACTATTTCATCGCTGTTCGAAAAATTTCCCGAGGAGGCTTATGAATCGGCGAGAAGAGCGCTTTCTATTGTCGGCATTGAAGAAAAATCCGACTTGCGTGCAGATACGTTAAGCGGCGGTCAGCAGCAAAGAGTAGCAATTGCAAGAAGTCTTGTGCAAAATCCCAAATTATTGCTGGCAGATGAACCGGTTGCCTCACTCGATCCTGCAACTTCAAATTCTGTAATGCAGTATTTCGAAAAAATAAACAAAGAATTAGGTACAACGATAATTTGCAATCTTCATTTTCTAAGTCTTGTAAGAAAATATGCAACGCGCGTTATAGCGCTTAAAGCTGGCTTAATTGTCTATGAAGGACTGCCTTCCGAGATTGATGAAACATGGTTCAAAACAATTTACGGCGAAGAAGCAGAAGAGGTGCAAATACAATGATCCGACATCGACTTCGCAGGAATTAAAAAGAGACAAATTAAAATGATAAATGAGCCCGAACTTGAAATAAATCCGAAACATTTACTCGAACAAAAACAAAAAAGAGAAAGCAGATTTAGTTTTTTAAAGGCTTTTCTTCTCGAAAGTTTTTTCGCTTTCTACTCGCTTCTTGTTTTGATCCGCATAATTTATTATAAGTTTATACTCGAACTTAACGATTTACCTTTCTCGTGGAATCAAGTTGGAATTATTTTCGCAATTAGTTTAATAATAGGCGGCGTTTGGACATACTCAAAAACTTCTATTTCCTGCAAAATATTTGGAATTGCAGCCGACAACAAAATAACAAAATGGACTGCGGAGATTTATGGTTTCTTTCTATTTGACATTACATTTATTGCCGGCTGGATTGTAACGAAAATATCGCTTGTTGATTTATTTTCTTCAGACGGTCTTGAAGGGGCAAAAAGAATTTTCACAGCTTTGTTTCAGCCTGAATACGGAATTTTCAATGATGTACTTTTTGCAATGATTGAAACAATTTACATTGCACTAATCGCTACGTTAATCTCAATCCCTTTTGCATTGGTTATTAGTTTTTTTACGGCAAGAAACTTAATGAAGGAAAATAAAATTTCGTTTGTCACCTACTATCTCCTAAGAATAATTTTGAATTTCGTTCGTTCTATCGAACCATTAATCTGGGCAATAATTTTCTCCGTGTGGGTTGGAATTGGTCCTTATGCCGGAATGATCGCTCTGCTCGTACACACAATTGCTTCAAATGCAAAACTCTACTCCGAGGCAATAGAAAGTATTGAAGAAGGTCCCGTAGAAGCAATCAGTGCAACCGGCGCTAATAAAATCCAGATTGTCTGGTATGCCGTTGTTCCTCAGATTGTTCTTCCTTTTCTTTCGTTTACAATCTACCGATGGGATATAAACGTCAGGATGGCAACAATTATTGGTTTAGTAGGCGGCGGTGGTATTGGCACCATGCTGATTCAATATCAGGGACTGGCAAAATGGCATGAGGTCGGATTAATTATTATTATTATTGCAATTGTTGTATGGATTATGGATTATATCAGCGCACGAATAAGAGAAGCAATTTATTGATGATAAAGATCAAAGACTAAAGAGCTAAGATCAAAGTAAAAAGTAAAAAGCGTCAAAGGGAAAAAATGCTCAATGAGCATCTTTTATCTTTCTACTTTTATCTTAAAAGTTAGTGGCTAAACTTTTCCTTTAGTTTTCTGACAACAGCCTGAGGAACAAAATCCGATACATCGCTTTTAAATTGTGCAAGATTTCTAATTATGGTTGAATTAAGATAAGTATATTTTTCATGGGGCATCAAAAAAATAGTTGTTATGCCGCTGCTTAATTTTCTATTCATCAAAGCCATTTGAAATTCATACTCAAAATCGCTGACTGCCCTTAAGCCTCTTATTATTCCCACTGCACCTACTTGCTTTGCATGATCTACTACCAGTCCGTCAAAGGAGTCCACCCTTACTTTTTCAAAATCTTTCAGGCTTTCTTTCAGCATTTGAATTCTTTCTTCAATTGAAAAAAGACAAGTCTTGGAAGGATTTTTCGCAACGGTAACAATCACTTCGTCGAATAATTCCGCAGCTCTTTTAATAATATCGATGTGACCGTTGGTTATCGGGTCGAACGTGCCTGGGTAAATTACTTTTGCCATAATTATATTCCGGTTATTTATAAATCAAAAATATTTTTCAACCTATTATATGTCTATTAAATCTGCATACTTAACTCACATCAGAAGTTACAGCGTTTTCTCAACTTTTTCATAATATTTATCAATTACATTCTGCAATTCGATCGTTTTTGAAAGAGCAGTTACAATTTTGCAATAGGTTAGGATTTCATCTTTAGTAAGTGTCCTTTCTTTCCTATCTTTTAACCATTTTTCACAAACCTGGTAGCCGCCGATTTGATACTGCCAGATTTCTTCTTTTATTCCATCAAAATATTGTTCTTTGTTTATCCAGACTTTTTCAGTTTCGTATTTTAGTTTTTCTACTTTGTTATTCCCTTCGCCTTGGAATTTGGAAATTGTTTTATCTAAATCTTCCGACCCGCCCGCCGGCGAGGCAGGTTTGAGCAAATGCAAATCCGCAAGCTGCTGCCCAAGTTTACCAAGTTGAATAAAAAGTTTGTAACCTTTAGTGAATGGGATTCTTGGAAAATCTATTTTAAGAAATTCAGCATATTTGGCTCTGTAGGTATTGCTGTAGAGAATTGCATAGATGTAATAGAAAATATTCTTCGTGCCGAATCCTTCTTTTTCAATTTTTTTTGAATTAGCTTCCTGTTTTTTCTCTTTTTCTCTTTGTATGCGATGCTGCGGACCATAAAAAGGTTTTCTAAAATTGCTACACAATAAAGAGATTATGTCTTTAGAAATATTAGGTAAAACTGCCTGATATTCTTCTTCAGGTTCAAACATAAAAAGCTGGGTGAACCTTGCTTTTTTCTTCGCCGAAGATTTTACATAAATGTACAGTGGAAATACTAACTCTCCGCCTCTTCTAAAAAGGTTAAGATCAACAATGCGGTCAGTTATAAAAACAATGTCATATAAATCCGAACCAATAACACTTCCTTGTCTGCCAATGCAAATACCTTGGTTTTCCTCTATCATTTCTTTCATCACTTCTTTTCTTGTTCTTTCAACCATTTCATCGTGATACAAAATCCAGCGTTCATCAAAGGGACGATAAAGAATTTTCGTAATCGAATCTTTCCAGTCTAAATCTTTTCTTAGTTTTTCTCTTTGATCTTTTATTTTCCAGTTTTGATTTTCTGACAAACCGTAAGTCTGTTTAAGAATTTCATCATCAACTTTTGGATCTATAAATTGTTTTATTCTTCGCTCAAGTTCTTTCTTTTCAAAATCTATTACAAAATTATCTCGTGCAGTCACTATTCCAACACTGTTAACCGGAAAAATTTCAGTTATTTTAGGGAAGGAATAATAATGATTAGCCAGTTTATCATCAGTCGGAATAAAAAGATAGAATTCAGGCCGCGGATAAATCTTTTGCCATTTTACATTTTTAATGCTGTGCTTGTTAAGCCAATTATATTTGGTTTCTCTTAAACCATAAATTTCCGAGTGATATACTTTAGCCATAATATTTCCTTTTCAATAAACCGTTAAAACGGTTTGTCTTTTTGTTTTCCTTTTCTACTCTCGAGGTTATAAAAACTGATTGTTTTGATTAACCCACGACTTCAGTCGTGGGGAAGCAAAACCAACAAAGAGTAAAAAACTGATTCATCGGTTTCCATCTACTTTCTTATACTTAATCATAAAACAAATTGCAACACCTTGCATAATATCGAAAACATTTTCATCTTTGCTGCCGTCAGGTGCTTTTTCTTTTTTCAAACTGTTCCCGTGCAAATCGAGGATATAAATTTCATCAAAACTGTTCATTAAGGATTGGCGCATTCCTCTGAAAGTAGGATTATCGAGGTAACTATGGTTTGTAATAAATCCCAAAACACCTTCACCAGCTTGGTCTATTTTCCACTGAGAGAAGCGGAAAAATTTAACATAATCGTCTTGAAGCCATTTAGGATTTTTTTCACCCAGAGGTTTTCCATCTACTCGGTAATATTCTTTGATTGTATCTTTTATCCAATCGCCGGTATTTGAAGAATGACCTGAATAGGGCGGATTGCCAAGAACAACGAGAATTGGAACTTGCTTTTTAACTTTTCCGGCTTCGTGGCTTTCGTGAGAGAGTGATGACATTCCAGGGAATTTAGATTCATCAAGTTCTTTCATTTCGAGAGTGTTTGTCAAATAATATTTTACTCGTTCATCGTCTTCCATTCTATAGCCAAGTTCTTCCAAGAGAAAAGACATTTTCATATGACCGATTGCATAAGGAGCCATCATCAACTCAAAAGCATAATAATTTTGCAGTATATTTTCTTTAAGGAAAGCTTTAACAATGCCCTCGCCATATTTATCTTTAACCTCTTTAACCGCAGTCTCAATTGCTTTAGCAAGAAATCCAAGTGTTCCACCGGCAGGGTCGAGAAGCGTTACATCATTTGAAGCAAGACCATCAGACATACTAAATTTTTCTTTAAGTATTTCATGCAGTGAACGGACTATAAAGGAAACAATCGGTTCAGGCGTATAATAAACACCGCGTTTTTCTCTTGTTTCGGGATCGTAAACTGAAAGAAATGTTTCGTAAAAATGTAATACCGGATCGCTTCCTTTGCCTTCGTGATAATATTGGTCAAGAATCTTTTTTGCGTCTGCAGCGTTAAGAACTTCGGCAATATCATCAATTATTATTTCCATTTGCTGAGGCAAATCTTCCAATGAAATAAATTTGAAAACATCACGAAGAATTCCAATAGATTTTGGAATGTATGAGTAAGCCAGTTTTCTGTTAAAATCTTTTTCAGCACGGAGACGAGCCGCGAACAAACCGTAAGTAATTGTTTGCGAATAAAGATCGGCAAATTCACTTTCGTTTATTCCAGCAATTAAAAACTCTTTAAAAGCATCATAAAAACCGTGTATTGATTTTGTGCCGAGCCTTAATTCTTCGGTTACAATTTCATCTTTCAAGAACTTTGTTCTTTTCGCAAGTTCAACAGCAAGAGTTTTAGCCGTGTAAGTTTTAGGAAGTGAAAAGTCTAAGAATCTTTCGAGCAGTTCAAATAATTTATATTCGTTTTCAAGAGGCGGAACAGTGGAAAGTTTTTTAATAACAAATGGACGAGCAATTGATATTTTTTCAACTCGTTCGCCGTTTCTGTATAAACGAAACTCTGTAAAGTTTGTTAAGATGACATTCGGGAAAGTTGATAAATATCTTTCGAGTTGTTCGCTGTCTTCAATTCTATCAAGATCAACACCTAAATCTTTTGCTTCAATATAACCGATTATTTTTTGTTTGCCGCCTGCCTGTCGGGTAGGCTGGTCCCAAATTCTAAAATCGGGATTTCCGGCTTCTGTCTTTTTAGGCAGAATAGTCACATCAATTTTCTTTTTTCTTTTGGTTTGGGAATAGTCTCTCAAGAAATCTGCAAGATGTTCATAATAAGATTCTTCTCTCGCATCGCCTTTTTGATAGGTTTTGAATAAATTTGATAAGTATTCTTTTGTCATAGTTTGCAATATGTAAAAAATTTACAAAAAGAAACAAATAATCTGCAGGCGGTTTAATACTGTTTTAAGCTGTAAATTGATAAATCAAACTATCACCGATTCGCCTAAAAGGTTCTTTATAAAAATTTTCCCGATCTATTTTTTCTGTTTGAACGGATCGCTCAACTATCAATCTGCCGTTTTCTTTTAAGAAATTATTAGTTAAAAAATTTGAAACTACTTTATGTATATCGTACTTGTAAAAGGGAGGGTCAGCAAAAATGAGGTCATATTTGTTGTGCCTGCTCATCTTTGAGAATTTCACAGCTTCCATTCTAAATATTCTGCACTTGTCTTCTGCATCGAGAGTGTTAATATTCATTTCAAGAGTTTTTATGATGTGATAGTCTTTCTCAACAAAATGCACTTCGGCAGCGCCGCGGCTCAAAGCCTCCAAGCCCAAAGAACCTGAGCCGGCATAAATATCGCAAACATATATGCCTTCAAAATCGATCTGGTTTTGCAAATAATTAAAGAGAGATTCTTTAACCTTATCGGTTGTGGGTCTAACCAGTTTGGAATTTGGAAATTTTACAATTCTTCCCTTATAAATTCCTGCAATAATTCGCATCCGCGGTGATCAATTTTAATTAAACAATTCTTAATGCTATTCCTGCAGCGGCGGAAAAAGAGTAATTCTTTTTTCTATATAAATCGTTAGCCGCAATCGTTTTATTTACCCGAAGTTTGGTAAAAGGATTGGACCTTATAATTGAAAAACTAAATTCGGAACGGAGGTCTTCTACAAATTCATCGGTAACACCCTCCCCAAACAGAAATAACTTTTTTATTGTTCCGGTTAGTTTATCCGATTCATTCACTGCAGTTAATTCCCTTTTAAGAAAATCGATGCAGTGTGTATTCAAACTGTTGCTGCTCTTAAAATAAACGGGGTAATTGCCCTCCATTATTGCCAGAGAACAGTTACATCCGTCCAACAGCAGACTGCCAACAATTTCGCCGGCAGAGCTTAATCCTTCGATTACAATAATTGCATTTGAAGCAATGTGAGAGTTATCAACGAACTTAAGCTCAAAGCCATTCTCAAACGAAAAGCGTTGAAGAACTGTTATCAGCTTTTTATTCAAGCCAAATACCAGAGCCCGTTTAACAATGGAGTTTCCAATTTTTTTTTGTTTACGGATATTGCTTTTATCAACTTCGATATGCTGCACAAAAATATTATCGAAATTTAAAGATGGAAAGAGAATCGATATTTCCCACTTTAAATGATTGAGAAGATCTTTTTTTATGAGGGAGCCTTCGTAAGGCAATTCACATATTTTGAAAAATTCGCTGGATAAAGTAAAGGAAAGATTTCGAGAATTTAATTTTATGCGGGATAAAACTTTGTTAAAAGAATTCTGGAGAACAGAGACGAGTTTAGTTTCCTTTAATTCTTCTTTGAAACTTTCGTCGAAAATTTCTTCACCTACGTTCTCCAGATAAAAACCATCTTGTTTAGATATTATTTCAACTAACTGTATTTTGCTGCTTGTTAAGTTTATGCCGACATGATTTTGAAACAAAGGCATTTCATCTTTATTCCCATGAAGCTGTATTTTTTAAAGCTTCGTTATAAAGGTCGCCGATTTTCCCGTATCCATCCGGGTCCTCAATTAAATACCTTGAACCTACTTTAATTGTAGAATCGATCCTAACAATTTTACCACGCCGACTAATAACGGTATCATAATTAGTCGATGTATCAACCTTCAAAGTGTACGGCAGATGTGATTTCGGGGTATGTAACAACGAGTCCCAGCTATAATTACCATCTGTTAATTTAACAAACGGATTGGCGGGTCTTCCGGTAATCGAGTCAACACTATTCATAGCTTTCTCAACGGAAGGACTTGATTTCAAGAATATAATTAAGCTGTCGAGTTTATCGGTAAATTTTCCAAATTGGGCCTGCCATAGTTTCTCGCCTTCCCGAAGGTTGGACATCCTAAGTCTTGATTCGGCTTTATAATATTGTTCTTTTTCCATAATTTCCTGCGGTTCAATTATCGCAACACGGATTAATAAATAAACAAGAATTAAAATTACTGCATACAACCCAGCATGAAGATACCACGGTTCGCCTTTTGATTGCATTTAGTTCCCTCCGGAATTAATAAATTTATTTAACAGTGATAAGTTTCCTGATATGTTCCAGCTTAGAATTGCCGATTCCTTTTACATTCAGCAATTCTTCAGCCCTGGAAAATTTTTTTATTTTATTTCTATAGTTAATAATGCTCTGCGCTGTTTTGGGTCCTATACCAGGAAGAGAAGTCAATGTTTTCAAATCCGCTGTATTAATATTTATCTTTTCTAATTCCGAACCCTCTGCAGAGCGGTATTCTTTTTCATTTTTTTCGTTTCTAAAATCTAAAAGTTCCTGCTGAGAATCAACATTTTTTTCCACATTTTTTTGAGCAGCATCACCCGCCAAAACATTATTGTTTGCGGCATTAAACAAACTATCCTGTTTTGAATAATCAAAATCTATGTATTCAGCTGCGCCGTTTTTCTTAAAGAAATGAATTGTCAGTCCGATTAAAAATGTAACCAGTAAAAAAAGAACTACCTTACTTTCAGTATCGGTAAACCCAATCTTCCGGTTTATTTTGTTCAACAGATTAATAGGCTCTCCGAAAACTTATTTTAATTAATCTTCCCGAACAGGATTAATTCTGTCCCGGTGGTTTCATATTTGGCATTTTTGCAAGTTCTTTCAGCATTTCTTTTTCTTTGCTGCTAATATTTTTAGGCACATAAATATTTACTCTCACAAGCTCATCACCGGCGCCATGACCGTGCAAATGCTGAATTCCCTTCTCACGCATTTTCAAGAATTTGCCCGGTTGAATACCGGGTTCAATTTTCAGTTTAGCTCTTCCGGTAAGTGTTGGAACTTCCACTTCAGTTCCAAGTACCGCATCCGAATAACTAATGAAAAGTTCATAAATTACATTATCGCCATCTCTCGTAAAATATTCATGAGGCAGTTCCTGAAAGACAACTATTATATCACCGGACGCACCGCCGTTTTTACCAGCATTTCCTTCGCCGCGTAAAGTCATGTAACTATCGTTGTAAACACCGGCAGGTACATTTATTTTGATAGTGGTTTCGTCATAAATTCGTCCTTCGCCTTTGCATTTCATACACGGCTCGGAAATAACTTTTCCCGTGCCGCCGCAATTGGTACATGTCGTAATATTAACAAATTGCCCAAAAATTGATCTTGAAACCTGACGGATTTCGCCTGTGCCGTTACAAACAGGACACATTTTAAACGAGGCACTATTTTTAGCACCAGTGCCGCCGCAAACGTTACATCTACTATATTTTTTTATTTTAATTTTTTTTGTTGTGCCGACAGCAATCTCTTCAAGAGTTAATTTAAGAGTTACCCTTAAATCGGAGCCTGCAATTCCTGTTGTTCTCTGTTTAGTACGCTGTGAGGTGGAAGTGCCAAAAAAATCATCAAATATAGAACCGCCGAATGCACTTCCAAAGATATCCGAGAAATGGCTAAATATATCATTAACATTACTCCATTCATGAAAATCGGTACCGCCTCTAAGTCCGCCGTGACCGAATCTATCATATTTGGCGCGTTTTTCATCGTTACTTAGCACTTCATAGGCTTCGGCTATTTCCTTAAATTTTTCTTCAGCTTCCGAATTGCCCGGATTACGGTCGGGGTGATATTGCATTGCAAGTTTTCTATAAGCCTTTTTTATATCATCTTTTGATGCGTTTCTGGGCAGACCAAGAATTTCGTAATAATCTTTTTTATCCATTCTGTTTTGTTCCTTCCGAAGCTTCGTCGGTGTTTAAATTATTTTCAGATTTTTTATCTTCATGATATTCCTGTAAATCCTGGCTAACGATTACTTTTGCATGCTTAATCACTTTATCTTTGAGCAAATAACCAGGTTCAACAACTTCAAGCACAGTATGGGGCGGAACATTATCAGCCTGCCGCTGCATCAATGCTTCGTGTAAGTTAAAGTCAAAAGGCATTCCTTTCGCTTCAATTTTTTTGACACCCTGTACTTCAAGCATTTTACTAAATTTATCAAACACCAATTTTAATCCGGTTTTAAGCGATTCAAAATTGTTTTCATCATCAATATGGTTTAAAGACCTCTCGAGGTCGTTATAAACCGGCAGGATATCGAGAATTAGATTTTCATTAGCAAAAGCAAGAAAGCTTCTTTGCTCATTTTCAATTCGTTTTTTGTAATTCTCAAAATCGGCAGCTTTTCTTAAAAGCATGTCTTTCAGTTCCGAATTTTGTCTCTCAAGCTCTTCTATTTTTTTCAATGCTGCGTCCAATTCTTTTTGTTTATTTTCTTCTTCCGCCTGCTGTTGGCTCGTTTCTCTTTCAACTTCAATTTTATTTCCCTCTTTTCTACTTTCCTCATCTGCTTTGTGTTCATTCTTGTGTTTTGTATTTTCGTCCATACCGTTTTCACTTTTCTTTTTCATTACTCTTCTCCGTTCTTTAAGCAATTTGTTTCAATTCTTTTGACAATTGTTCCGCAATATAAACAATAGCGGCTACCATTTTAGAATATTCCATTCTTTTTGGTCCCATAATACCAAGCGTTCCTTTTATATCACCAATGACGTATTCCTTTGTTATCATACTATACTCGGAAAGTTTTTCGTCGTTAATTTCACCTCCTATACTTATTGAAACGTCATTTGGATCTGTTTCCCGCTTGGTATCAAGGATATGAATTATTATATCCTGATCTTCGATCAACTCTATTATGCTTTGAATATTTGAATGATCTTCAAACTCCGGCTGCTTCAGAATATTTTTTGTGCCGCTCACAAAAGCTTTTTCCGAAATGTTATCCTTAAAAATTTTATCAACAGAATCGAGGAAAACCCTAATAACAGGTTTGAGCGACTCTTTGTTTATATCCCGCATTCTTTCTTCAAATGTATTTTTAATTTCAGTAAATGTGAGTCCACACAGCTTTTCATTCAAATAATTTTGAACTGCTTCGATATGCTCTTCTTTTGATTCAGCATTTATTTCAAGTGTTATAGTTCTAACTATGCCGGATTTTATGCTGACAACAACCAGAATTCTCGTTGATGATAATCTTACAATCTGAATTTTTTCAAGAACTGCATGATCCAATTTAGGGTAAGAAACCAATGCAAGCTGGTTTGTCAGTTCACTTAATACATAGGAGGTTATTCGCAACAATTCTTCAGCATCAGAAAAATCCGTATCAAAATTTACGTCGATAAATTCCTTCATTTTTTTATTCAGAACCGGCGGATCCATAAGCGAATCTACGTAGACTCTGTAACCTTTATCTGTTGGGATACGCCCGGCAGATGTGTGCGGATGATTTAAGTAACCCATGTCCTCCAGATCGGACATAATATTCCGGATAGTTGCCGGTGACAAGCCAAGATTGTATTTTTTAGAAATAAAACGCGAGCCTACCGGTGTTGCATTAAGAATAAATTGGTGAATCACATACCGCAATATTGCTTTTTCTCTTTCTTTAAGTATATCTTGGTTCATAAAACAACTTCTTCAAATTTTACATATACTTACAAAATTCAAGTGTTAAAACTATTAAAAAAAGTTAAACTTTGCATTAGATTAGATGAAGTAAACGCACTGAAAAGTCTTTGTAAACGTCAATTTTAACAGAAAATCTGCTATTAAAGTTTCACTTTAGAATTTATCGTTTTATTTTGGTATTCGCTAAATAAATGTTGAGGGTAAAATTGGGTATACTATATAAAGCTTCCGGCGTAGATATTAACGCGGGAGATGAAACTGTCACTAAAATTAAACATCTTGCGAAAACTACGTTTAATAAAAATGTTCTGTCGGGAATCGGTCACTTCGGCGCATTTTATAATATTGATCTTAAAAAATACAGCCATCCTGTACTTGTCTCAAGTGTGGACGGCGTTGGGACAAAAATAAAAATTGCTTTTATGATGAACAAACACAACACTGTCGGTCAGGACCTTGTAAATCATTGTGTAAACGACATTGCTGTCTGCGGTGCCGAACCACAATTTTTTATGGATTACCTCGCTTTTGGAAAATTGAATCAGACAACAGCAACACAGATTATTGAAGGATTTGCCAAAGCATGCCGTGAAAACAACGTTGCATTAGTTGGAGGTGAAACTGCCGAAATGCCCGGCTTCTACAGCGAACAGGAATATGATATGTCGGGAACTATTGTAGGCATTGTAGAAAAAAATAAAATAATTAACGGAAATACCGTAAAAAAAGGTGACGTATTAATTGGGTTCAGTTCCAGCGGACTGCACACTAACGGCTATTCACTGGCAAGAAAAGTTCTTTTTGAAAAATTTAAGGTGAACGACAAACCGGATATACTGGAGATGACTATAGGCGATGAATTGTTAAAAATCCATAAGTCGTATTTGAGATTGATAAAAAAATTAACCGGTAATGTTAAAATCAAAGCTTTTTCTCACATCACCGGCGGAGGAATAGTCGGAAATACGAAAAGAGTTGTGCCTAAAGGCTTTTCAATTTCTATTGACTGGAATGCGTGGGAACTGCCGCCAATATTTAAGCTGATAAAAGAAACCGGAAAAGTTTCCGACTCAGAAATGAGAGAAGTTTTTAATATAGGAATAGGCTTAATTGCCATTGCAAATAAAGCAGATGTTGACAAAGTACTGACTATTTCTCGAAAAGTTGGTGAAAAAGGATTAGTAATTGGCGAGATTAAATAACCAATAAAACATAATTACCAATATTCACTCTCAATGCTCAGTAAAAGAAGTTATAATATATATGTGTAACTTTAGTAAAATAAGTAAATTTGCTCTGGAAAATTGCGAAAGTTAATTATGTTCATAGATACACATGCACATTTATTCTATCCAAACTTTAACAGCGATTTAGCCGGTGTAATCAACAGAGCTAAAGATTCTGGAATAAGTTATATAATTGTTCCGGCAACAAATATTGCTTCTTCTGTTCAGGCGATTGAACTTTCCGAAAAATACGATTTTATTTATGCTGCGGTAGGCGTTCATCCGCACGATACCAAAGAATGGAACGATTCATTAATAAATCAGATTGAGGAACTCGCCGAAAACAAAAAAGTTGTAGCAGTCGGTGAAATCGGACTGGATTATTTTTATGATTTTTCCCCGCGCGAAATTCAAATTCAAGCGTTCGAATCACAGATTGAACTGGCAATAAAACTCAAACTGCCGATTATCGTTCATAACCGCGAATCGAATGACGATATAATGAAAATCGTAAGAAAGTATAAAGACAAAAATCTGCACGCACAATTTCATTGTTTTGCCGGCACGGTTGAGGATGCGCGCGAACTTGTTGAAATGCATCATTTCGTTTCGTTCACAGGCAATGTTACTTTCAAAAAGGCAGATAATATCAGGAAAATTCTTTCAAGGGTTTCCATTGAAAATCTTCTTCTTGAAACCGATTCACCGTTTATGACACCGGTTCCGCTGAGAGGACAGCGAAACGAACCTTCCAACATCAAATTAATAGCAGAAAAAATAGCGGAAGTTCATAACCTTAGAGTTGAGGATGTTGCAAAAGCCACTTCGTATAATGCTTATAAACTTTTTGGAATTGGTATGAAACCACAATTAAGCTTTACTTATCAAATCGGACGGTCTCTTTACATCAATGTTACAAACAGATGCAATGCCGATTGTGTTTTCTGCGATCGTAAAGGAGAAGCAGTTATTAACGGATATAATCTTAAAATGAAGAAGTCCGAGGAGCCGGATGCCAACGTTTATATTCGAGAAATCGGCGACCCTAAAAAATTCAAAGAGATAGTTTTTTGCGGTTACGGCGAGCCAACGATCAGGTGGGAAGTAGTAAAGGAAATCGCAAAATATGTAAAGGAAAACGGAGGCAGCACAAGATTAAATACCGACGGGCACGGTAATTTTATTAACAAAAAAGATATTACTCCTGAGATGAAAGGATTAATAGATACCGTCTCAATCAGCTTAAACTCAACTGATCCGAATCAATATGCCGAGTTAATGCGCGTTAAACCGGAAATGCATACCGAAATGATTGACTTTGCAAAGAAAGCAAACAAATACTCACATGTTGTAATGTCTATCGTCGGATTAAATGAAGTAGATAAAGAAGCCGCAAAAAAATTTGTTACCGAAGAACTCGGCGTAGATTTCAGATTGCGGGAGTATTTTTAGACAACCATAAAAGGCGCCCATGGAAACAAAGAATTTATTTTGCAAAACATTCTTATTAAAAATGCCGGCATTGGCGGCATTACCGTTTTTATTCATTTCATTCTTAACGTCATGTTCTGTAGGAGTTTCTACATTACGTCCAATTACTGAGCTTAATAAAGAAGAAAAAATAAAAGAAGAAATAGCTACCCTTTTGCAAGATGAATTTTTCAAGTCGAGCCAGATAGGAATTGATATTTATGATTTGACAAACGAAAAATATCTATACAGAAAAAATGAAAAACAATTATTCCATCCTGCTTCAAATCTAAAATTACTTACTTCTCTTTCGGCTCTTAAATTTCTGCCGGAAGATTACAAGCTGAGAACAAGCGCATATTATAACGGAACAAGAGAAGATTCGGTCATAAACGGTGACTTAATATTTACTGGCGGATTCGATGCTGAGTTTTCAACAAGGGACCTTGATTCAATTGCTTATGCAACCAAAGAGTTGGGTATCAGAAAAATTAACGGCAATATTTATGCTGATGTGAGCATGATGGATTCTCTTTATTTTGGAAGCGGCTGGATGTGGGATGACAATCCAGAAATTTATAACCCTTATCTTTCACCGCTTTCAATTAATAGAAATGGAGTTAAGTTTATTTACCAACCTGACACAGCCGGCTCCACTGTTTCCATCGAAGTTAAACCTGAAAGCAAATTTTATAATTTCAAAAATTTATCAGAAACAACCAACAGTGATACATCCGATTTTGAAATTACACGAGACTGGCTCAACAACAAAAACGATTTCACCGCATCGGGTTATTTATCTGTTCATTCCAAAAAAGACAGCATCGAATTAAATGTTGTTCACCCCGAAAAATATTTTATTTCCCTTGCCAAAGAACAATTTGAAAAAAACGGAATTGAAATCGGCGATGTAAGAGACACACTTACACTGCCTTCAGGTGCAACAAAACTTATAGAATTCAGCAGACCGTTAGACAGTTTGCTAGTCTACATGGACAAACAATCCGATAACTTGAGCGCAGAACTGCTGCTTCGCACCACAGGAATGGAGCTTTACGGAAAACCAGCTACTGCAAAAAAGGGAATTAAGTTAATTGATAGTTTAATTACTCTCGCCGGCTACAATCCTAAAAATTATAGAATAGTAGACGGCTCAGGTCTTTCCGAATACAATTTGATATCTGCAGAATTGCTCGCCGGATTATTAAAATATACTTACAAAAATGACTACAATAATTACAAACGACTTATCAACGCACTGCCTGTTTCGGGCAAGGATGGAACTTTGAAGAACAGGCTAAAGGACTCAACTACTTACCAAAAAATTACAGCAAAAACCGGCACTCTAAGCGGGGTAAGTAATCTATCAGGATATTTAGAGGCTCAATCCGGACGTTTAATTTGTTTTTCTATTTTGGTGCAGCATTTTGCCGGCAGTTCTGCAAAAGCCAGAAAAATCCAAGATGAAATTTGCCGGATATTATCCGGTCTTTAAAAATGAAATATTATAAACAATTCAAAATAACTTCAGAACCTTTTATACCGGATATAATTTCGGGAGAATTGTGGGAACTTAATATATCGGGAGTCGCAGAAAACGAATCCGAGTTGATAATTTACAGTGTTGAAAATTCCGGTGTAAGCAAAAAGAACATCGAAAATATTCTGAACAAAATTGCAGCAGAAAAACTGATAAATAATTACAAAATAACCGAAGAATTGTTAGAAGATAAAAACTGGAACGAAGAGTGGGAAAAAAAAGTACGCGTAGTTGAGGTGACGGAAAAAATTGTAATTAAACCTTCTTTTAAAAATTATACTGCCAAACCGGGACAAATAATAATAACAATTGATCCCAAAATGTCCTTCGGAACAGGTGAACATCAAACAACTCAGCTTATGCTGAATCTTATTGAAAAGTACATTAAAGAAGGAGATAAAGTTTTAGACATAGGTTCCGGCACGGGTATCCTTGCAATCGCAGCAGTAAAATTAGGAGCAGCTTATGCTTTAGGAATCGATAACGACGAATGGTGTTTATACAACGGGATTGAAAATGTAAAAGCAAACAAACTCGAAGAAAAAGTAAGTATTAAACTATCTGAAATAAATAAAATTGACGAATATGATTTCGATTTAATTGCTGCGAATATTAATAAAAATATCTTGCTGGAAATTGCAGAACAGATAAGAGCAAAAATAAAAAAGACCGGCAAATTAATTATCTCCGGTCTTTTAATAGCTGATGAAAAAGAAACTCTAAATAAATACACCTCCTTAGACTTCCATTTCGTCGAGAAAAAGATCAAAGACGAATGGCTTGCGCTTGTATTTACTTATAGTTAAAATACAATAAAAAGCCCTAACTCAATTTTTCCAGTAAGTTTATTAGCTCCCTATGTTCATGATCAGAGAGCGGTTGAGTTATAGCCGCAATGTTATTAAGGTAAGTCGGCATAATCGAATTGATTTTTGACTTCCCTTTTTCAGTAAGGTCTGCCAGAATTACTCTCCGGTCTTCTTTTGAGTGAATTCTTTCGACAAGACCTTCCTTTTCGAGATTATCGACCACACATGTAATATTTGCACCGGTAACCATCAACATTTCACTAATTCTTTTTAGAGGAATCGGTCCGGTTTTCGACAGCACTTCAAGAACCTGAAACTGCGGTGCCGTTAGTTTTTCTCCATACATTTGTTTTAGCTGAACTTTGCGGAATTTGTCAAATGCTTTGGAGAGTTTGTCCAATAATTCTACTGTCAGTTGTTGTTTTGTCTCCATATATGTATCCTATTTTAGTTGGGAAAAAATAACTTCAGTTGTTTTTTATGTTCAACATAATCCGGCATTATGCTTTTTAACAACCCCCAAATCTCCTTTGATGCTGAGGCTGACCAAAAAAGTAATTTTTTTATAGAACAATAACCGCTTTCGTAAGGTATGCCTTCGGCAAAATTGCGCAAATTTTCTCGAATTATTTTATTGATTCTTGCTTTTTAATCAACCTCAAGTTATTAAACTCTACCAAATGACTAAAGCTCATGCAGAATAACATAATCGATAACTTTACGATTAAAATACATTAATTTAGAATTAAAAGAAAGATTTTTTTAAGCAAAAATTTTCCTCGTCGCGATTTATTGTTCTGCACCAAAATTTTATTTAAGAAAAATTATACTTACCGGCAAAATATTTTGTTCGTGGTATTATGTAATTTTTTGTCTCAATTCGTAAACGCGGATGAGACTGTGTAAAAAGTAATTTTCAATTTTAAAATCAGTGGAAACTCCTGCTCCGCTGTTTTGCGGCGAGCCCGCTCCGCCGATTTGAGGCGAGACTGTTCCGCCGAATCGGGACGAGCCCCGACATAAGTGTCGGGACGAGCCCCGACATAAGTGTCGGGACGAGCGTTTAAATCTACGTTATCTGTCTTCTATTTTTTCAAAAAAATATTACTTTTTACAAAGTCTTGGATACTTTGCCCTCCCGCTTCTTACAACCTTATATCGAATAGATTGACCGGCTAATTTAAGGTATAGAACGTTCAACAAGATTAAGATAAAATAAGTATATATTGAAGTTAATATTTCGAAACCAAATTTGAAACTATTTTTAATAAATTTATATTTGATTTCAATAATTTTTTTCTATCTGCTGTGAAACTTGAAATTTTACAAAATCTTAAGATTTTCCTCGAAAATTCAATAGAAGCTTTCCCAGGCAAAAATTCATTATTCAGCTATCTGTTTAAATCCGGGGAAATTAATTTCGGCGGAATATTAACAAAACTCACTCGATCAGGTCAAAAATATTTTTATTGGAATGAGCCTCAATCCGGCATAAAATTTTTAGCCGTAAGTCCGCTTTTGTCAATAAAAACCTGCGGCAGCCAGAGAATTAATGATGCCGAAAATTTAATTAACTACTGGCAGAAAAATTTTATTAATAATTGGTATCAACTTAATCTTGATTCTGTACCGTTATTTGTTGGGGGAATAAAATTCTCACCGGATCAAGGAGACTCTATCTGGAGTAATTTCAGTGATTCTGAATGGTTTGTGCCAAAATTTCTTTTTCTCAAGCATAACAATGATTTTTACCTGGCAATAAATTTTTTATCGAAAAATTTTAATGCTCGTAAGCTCCACAAAGAAATTGAGGAACTGCAACAATTTTTAGATGCAAAAGATGCATATGAAGAAGTTTCCGTCAAATTTACTACAAACCTTCCGAACGATAAAGAAGAATGGCAAAATAAAGTTAGACACACTCTCAAAAGAATTTCAAAACAGGATTTTAAGAAAATTGTTTTATCGCGCAGGGTTGAAATGGAGTTATCGTCAAAACCCGATATTCACAAAATATTAAATGACCTCGAATCTAAATATCCATCATGTCATATCTTCGCGTTTAGCTCAAATGATTCTGTTTTTTTCGGTGCATCGCCGGAAACACTTGCAAAAATATCCGGCGGTTATATTGAGGCTGATGCACTTGCCGGTTCTTTTCCCCGCGGCAACGATGAAACTGAAGATGAAAAATATTCGCACGAACTGCTTCACAGCGAAAAAAATTTAGCGGAACAAAACGCAGTTGTTGAATTTATTGTAAGTTCCTTTTCAGAATTTTCAAATCAGGTAGTTTACGATGTTCAGCCAAAAGTAAAGAAACTCCCAAATATTCAGCATCTTTGGACGCCCATAAAAGCCAATATCCAAAACGACAAATCAATATTTTCAATTATAAGATCAATTTTCCCAACGCCGGCTATCTGCGGCATTCCGTGGTCCCAATCAATGGATTTTATCAGAGAAGTAGAAGGATTCAACAGAGGTTTGTACGCCGGAATTATAGGGTGGTTTAATTTCAACACAGAATCAAAACTTGCTGTCGCAATAAGATCTGCATTGTTAAACGGGAAAAAATTATATGCCTTTGCTGGCTGCGGTATTATTGAAGGTTCCGACCCGGAATCCGAATATCTCGAAACAGAATTGAAACTAAAACCAATACTTTCCCTCTTTGAGGTTGACAATATAAAAAATGCAGTCAACTGAAAATGAAAATATCAATTAACCGTAATACTTTTTGGTGCGATCTTTTCGTAAATATTCTTTACAATAACTCAATAAAAAATGTTTGTATTTCTCCAGGCTCAAGAAGCACTCCGCTCACATTTGCTTTTGCAGCAAATAATTATTTTAAAAAATACATTTTAACCGACGAACGGAACAGTGGATTTTTCGCATTAGGTTTAGCTAAAAGCACTAATTCTCCTTCGGTAATTGTTACCACATCAGGCACTGCTGCCGCGGAATTATATCCTTCGATAATTGAAGCTTACTATCAAAAAATTCCGTTAATTGTTTGTACAGCAGACCGCCCTTCTTATTTGCGAAATTCCGGGGCTAATCAAACAATTAACCAGGATAACCTTTTTAAAAATCATATAAGACATTTTCTAGACGCCGGCTTACCGGAATTAAAGAATGGAAGACTGAAGCAATTTCAAAATAATGTGCGAAAAGCAATTACAGATGCAGTGATTTCTAAAGGACCTGTTCATATTAATTTCCCTTTCGAAAAACCTTTTGAACCGGAATCGTACACAGACAAAATTGAAACAGAAACAATTAAAAATGTCTTTCTGTACGGAGGAAAAATTTTACGAAGTAATCATACACTCAGAAACCATGAGTTAGAAAGAATAATTATAAAAAAAATTGAGGATGCAGAAAAAGGTATTATATTTTGCGGTCCAGGAAATTATGAAAGGAAATTTTTTAGTCAGTGCGCAAAGTTATCAGAACATTTGAATTTTCCTGTTGCTGCAGACGGTGCTTCAGGCTTTCGTTTTGGAAATCACAGAAAAGAAAACGCAATTGAAAATTTTAATTCGCTAATACGTTCCGAAAAATTTGTAAACAAATATAAACCAGATTTGATAATTCAATTCGGCGGCGCGTTCACTTCTAACGCTGCCCTCGAATATTTCAAACACATAAGAACCGACAAAATTATTGTTAATGAATTTGGAGACAGAAACGATCCTTCATTCACAGCAGAATATATTCTTAAAGCATATCCTGAAAACTTTATAAATATGATATTGAATAGCACTGCAAAAAAGATAAAAAACATTGACTGGATAAAAAACATCACTGCAGCCAATGAGAGAATTAACAAACTAAGAAAAAAGTTTTTTGAAAAAGCCGGATTCCCTTTCGAAGGGAAAATAATAACTGAGTTGATTGATGCACTACCCGACAAGTGCAGCTTGATGGTCTCTAACAGTTTGCCTGTCCGTGATCTCGACTTCTTTGCACAAAAATCGAAAAAAGAAATAAATATTTATACAAACCGCGGTGCTAGCGGAATCGACGGAATCATTTCCACAACTTTAGGGATTAAGGCAGGAAACCGAAAATTGCCGGCGTATCTTCTTACAGGCGATCTGGCTTTTATTCACGATTTTAATTCTCTCTTTAATTCAATTAAATTTTCGCTTCCCATTGTAATTATTCTTATCAATAACAACGGCGGCGGCATTTTTGAATCACTCCCGATTTCCGGTTACGGCAAAATTTTTAAAAAATATTTTCTCACTCCGCATAACTTCGAATTTGGTAAACCCGTTAAAAGTCTGGGCGGAAATTATTCGCTGATAAAAAGCTGGAATGGTTTTAAAAAACAACTGCATATCGCAGGCAAGTTAAAACTATTCTCTGTTCTCGAAATTAAAACCGATTCACATCAATCAAAATTAATAAGAAATAAATACTGGGAAGCAGGAAGATTGGAAGTAAATAAGTTCTCCAATTAACCGCTTATTTTAAAAACATAATTTAGCGCTTCCGTAAGGAATTCCTTCGGCAGAATTTCACTGATTTTCGTCCATTAAATTTTTTGTATTTTTAAGACACTTGTGTTTATTGTTGATGCGTAATTAGCAGCTTACTTCAAAGAATCTTTTATTTGGCAGTCAATGTGAATAATGAAAATTAAAACCAGCAAAATAACTTTTCAACTGCTCGTTCAAAAGAAAAAAGACAAAAGCCAAATTCCTGTTGTATTTCTTCATGGTTTCGGCGGCAGTGCTGGTGATTGGAACTTTATTACAAAAAAACTAAACGAAAAATTTTTTACAATTGCAGTTGATCTTATAGGGCATGGGAAAACCTCTGCCCCGGCAAATCCCAAATATTATTCTGCACGGGCAATTGCCCGCCAGCTTAATAACATTTTCAATCAACTGAAATTAAATAAAGTTATTCTTATTGGTTATTCATTGGGTGGACGTGCTGCATTGAGCTATGCAGTTAATTATCCCTATAAAATTTCTGCTCTGGTTTTGGAAAGCACATCACCGGGTATCCATAATCCGGTGGAACGAATTCAAAGACTAACTGCCGATAAAACTCTTTCCAGCAAAATTAAGAAGAGCAACTTGGGTGATTTCTTCGAAAATTGGTATAACCAGCAGATATTCGATTCTCTAAAAAAAAATTCTGCAGTTGATTTGAAAAAATTGCTTCGGAGAAAATTAAAAAACTCTCCCGTCGGTTTAAAAAATATTCTCTCAGAATTTTCACCCGGGAAAATGCCTGATTACTGGAATGAATTCGACCATTTTACTTTTCCGGTGTTGCTTATTAACGGCAGTTTAGATAAAAAGTATAATATTATAAACAAAAAAGCCGTTAAACTTTTGAAATATGGTTCTCATAAAATAATTAAAGGTGCAGGGCATAATACCCATTTAGAAAAGCCTGCTGATTTTATTAATTTAGTTAACCGTTTTTTAGAAAAAATATGTTCAGAGTGATCGAGACTGTGTAAAAAGTACTTTTCAATTTTAAAATCAGTGGAAATCTCTGCTCCGCTGTAGTTTAGCGAGCGTTTAAATCTGCGTTGTCTGTGTTCTATTTTTCAAAAAAATATTACTTTTGACACAATCTTGATCCTTTCGGATAAGAGGTACAAAATGAAATATAACTGGCAAAAGGCTGCTATAGATTATAAAGATATCATCTACGAAAAAATGGATGGCATAGCAAAAATTACCATCAATCGCCCCGAAAAAAGAAATGCATTTAGACCTGAAACAGCTTTAGAAATGTACGATGCATTTAACGACGCCCGCGAAGACTCTTCGATAGGTGTAGTTTTATTAACCGGCAAAGGTCCCGCCAAAGATGGCAAATATGCATTCTGCTCTGGAGGTGATCAGTCCATACGCGGCGATAAAGGTTACGTAGGAAAAGACGGAGTTCACAGACTAAATATACTTGACGTTCAGAAGCAGATAAGAAGCATTCCCAAACCGGTTATTGCTTTGGTTGCCGGATATGCCATAGGCGGCGGACATGTGCTTCATGTTGTATGCGATTTAACGATTGCAGCAGACAATGCAATTTTTGGTCAAACCGGACCCAAAGTTGGAAGTTTCGACGGCGGATTCGGGGCAAGTTATCTTGCAAGAATTGTGGGACAAAAAAAAGCGCGGGAGATTTGGTATTTGTGCCGTCAATATAACGCACAGGAAGCTCTAGAAATGGGACTTGTAAACAAAGTTGTTCCTCTTGATCAGCTCGAGGAAGAAGGCATACGTTGGGCTAAAGAAATTTTGGAAAAAAGTCCACTTGCAATTCGGCTTCTTAAATCTGCATTTAATGCGGAACTCGATGGACAGGCAGGAATACAAGAGCTTGCTGGAAACGCTACATTGCTTTATTATATGAGCGATGAAGCACAAGAAGGTAGAAACGCTTACAACGAAAAACGTAAACCGGACTTTTCAAAATTTCCAAGAGTACCGTAATTTATGATAAATTCAACCGTAAAATCTTTATCTAAGTTCGACAGCTGGATTTTAGCAAGCAGACCCAAAACTTTACCTGCCGCTGTTGTGCCTGTTATTGTTGGCAGTTCGCTTGCTATCCATGACAATAAATTCAACGGATTGGCGGCATTAATTGCTCTCATTTGTTCCTTACTAATTCAAATAGGAACAAACTTCGTAAACGACCTTTACGATTATCTTGCCGGAACAGATAAAAAAGAACGGGTAGGCCCGGCGCGTGTGCTTGCTACTGGTTTAATAAAAACTGCCGAAATGAAAACTGCAATTGTTGCTGTTTTTACAATTACATTTTTGTTAGGCTTATATTTAGTATATCTCGGCGGATGGCTGATACTTCTAATCGGTATTCTTTCTATTTTAGCCGGAATTGCATACACCGCGGGACCATTTCCTTTAGCCTATAACGGTCTCGGCGATATTTTTGTTTTTCTCTTTTTCGGTTTAGTAGGAACTGTCGGTACATATTATGTTCAGGCTCTTTCAATTACCTCACTTTCTCTCTGGGCTTCAATTCCTGTCGGCGCTTTAATAACAAATATTCTTGTCGTAAATAACTACAGGGATATTGAAGAAGATTTTAACAACGGGAAATATACACTTGCAGTTAAATTTGGCGAGAGGTTTTCGCGCATTCAGTATGTAGTTTTTATGATTTTATCTTATGTAATTTTATTTGTCGTTTATTTTTTTCATAAACAGAACTTAATTGTTTTTCTGCCTCTTTTAACCTTACCCATGTCATTAAAACTTGTCAAAATGATTTATACGCTTAAAGGTAAAGAATTGAATAAGACTTTAGAGTTGACAGCAAGATTATCTGCTATTTACGGACTCCTGTTTGCAACAGGCATTCTAGCGTGAAGATAAAAGAATTAAAATACATTGCATATTCACTTCCGTTTTCAAAAACATTCTCAACTGCAAAACAAAAAATTAAAAACCGCAGGGGAATTATTATCCGTCTTGAAGATGAAGAAAAAAACATCGCTTACGGTGAAGCCGCCCCCCTTCCCAAATTCAGCAGCGAATCTTTTTCCCAAACAGAGGAGCAAATTTCTTCTTTGACAAAAAAGATCAAAAACTTACAGCTCGAGGATTATTTTTCAAATACGATTGATTTTGTAGAAAAATTAAGATTACTGCCTTCAGTAAGATTTGCAGTCGAACAAGCACTGCTTGGATTGTACCTTAAAAATGAAAAAGACTTAGTAATACAACAGCTCAAAATCAAAAACAATTCGATCATTCCGGTTAATGCTGTTTTTGGAATTGAAGAAGTTAACAAAGTATTCAAAGAGGTCTCCAAAGGTATAAATTCCGGTTACGAAACTATTAAAATTAAACTCGGAAAGTTCCGGCTGTCTGAAGAAGAAAAATTAATCAAAATGATTAGAGAAAAATTCGGCGGCAGCATTAAAATCAGATTAGATGCAAATAGTTCATGGAGCTATGATCAGGCAATTTCAAATATTGAATGTTTTGAAGAATTCGATATTGAATTTATTGAAGAGCCGTGCACCAGAATAGAGGACTCGTTAAAATTAATTAAAGGTTCCCCCATTCCAATTGCACTTGATGAAAGCATAAAATCGTTTGAAATGCTGAATTTATTTGCAAAAGAAAGCAAAGTAAAATTCCTTGTGCTAAAGCCAATGACGTTAGGCAGTATTTATAATTTGCTATCCTTCATTCCCGAAGCCGAAGCAAACAACATCATCGTAATTATTTCATCGTTATTTGAAAGTGTTGTAGGTAGAAGTGCACTTGTGTTTTTATCGTCTGTTATAACGCACGAGCACGCTCACGGAATTGGAGTAGCACAATATTTTAAAAAAGACCTCGATCAGGATCCGTTTCCAGTCGAAAAAGGTTTAATTAAATTTGGCAGCGAATCGTATCCATCGGCATTTAACATTGAGAAACTTTTTCAATGATTAATATTTCCAACCCCGACATTTTTATCGGGGCAAGTAATAATTTTTGGCTGGACCAACAAGAGCAATTATCCGGCAGCAATTTAGCGGTGATCAGCAGCTCGGGAAAATTAACTTATGCGGAACTTTCGAAAAGCGTAAATAGTGTTTGTTCATTCTTAAAAAAACTCGGTATTAAAGAAAATGACAATGCTGCTGTTCTCTCTGAAAACACACTTGAATTTATGCTGTTAATCTTTGCTCTCTGGAAACTAAATGCTGTACCCGTACCGCTGAACATAAAACTTACTGGGAACGAATTAAAAAGAAATATAGAATTTTCAGATGCTAAGATTGTTTTGATTCATCACAAATTATTTCCTTCGTTCAAAGATCTCCCAAATGCTGCAGAATTCAAATTTGATTTTAAGCAAAAGCGAAAAACCGAAAATCTACAATCTACGTTTAATGCCAATAACAATGCTCTTATTATGTTTACGTCCGGTTCCAGCGGCAAGCCCAAAGCTGTCGTGCATACTTTTCGAGGTCTGTTTTACAGTGCTGAAGCTGCAGACTCAATAATAAATCTGAAAACTGGAGATAAATTTTTAGCATCTCTTCCATTTTATCACATCGGCGGTTTCATGATCTTCGTCCGTACTCTGCTTACGGGAAGTGCAGTTGTGCTGCCGGAATCTTTCTCGTCAGATTACCTGCTTAAAGCAATAGACAAGTACGGGGTAAACTATATTTCTATTGTGGGAAAAACTTTGAAGGATTTTTTAGAAAAAAGATCTTATACACCCAAAAGCTTAAAATATATTTTTGTCGGCGGCGGACCCGTTGACAAAGATTTAAGCCTAAATGCCGTAAAAAGATCATGGCATATTATTAAAGTCTACGGTTCAACCGAAACATGCTCAATGACTGCAGCAATTTTACCCGAAGAAATATTAAATAAACCCTCATCTTCTGGCAGGCCTCTTTTAGGTAATAGTTTTTCTATTAAAAAATTGCCACATGAAAGTAAACTGGGAGAAGTTGTTATTCGGAGTAGATATTTATTTAAAGAATATTACAAAAACAAAAAAATAACAGATGAAAAATTAAGGGACGGCTATTTTTATACCGGCGATATTGGTTATTTAGATGATGACGGCTACATTTACATTCAAGCAAAAAGAGAAGACTTAATTGTTACCGGCGGAGAAAATGTTGATCCGACAGAGGTAAAAAACGCAATCGAAAAATTTAAAGGCGTAAAAGAATCCTATGTATTCGGAACCGAAAATAAAGAATGGGGGCAAATTGTTTGTGCCGCAGTAATTGCTGAAGAAAATTTTTCCATTGACAAAGAAGAATTAAAAACTTTTCTGAAAAAATCCATAGCCGGCTACAAAATCCCGAAAAAGTTTTTGTTTTTAAAAGAACTGCCAAGGACGGAACTTGGAAAAGTTATGAAAAACGAATTAATAAAAAGAATCAACAATTAGCTGTTAATTCTAGGGGGAACATCTAAATCGTTAATATATCATTCAACTTCCGGTATAGTTCTTCCGGCATTTCTATCTTTTTAAAATTCTTCTTATCCACGCAAACATGAACCGTCTTTACTTTCGCGGTTATCTCTTTATTTGAATTATAAAAAGTATAGCTCAACTCGAAAGAAAATTTTTTCAACCGTGAAACTTCAAGCTTTATTTCGAGTTCATCACCCGGTTTAATTGGCTGCAGGTAATCAGCTTCGGTATGAATTATCGGTAACACATAATCCCGATCAAAGAAAAAATTTTTTTCGGTCTTAAGACTTCTCATAAATTCTTCGTACGCCGAATGAGCAAATTTGAAAATGTTAGAATAAAAAATTATACCTGCCGGATCTGCGTCGTAAAAAAAAACTTTGATTTTCGTTGTGTGCATTTTCTACTCTATTTTCTTACACAAAATTTAACGATTAGCCAGTCTATTATGCCACTAATAATAATCCACATGACACAAATTTTTACCCTTATAAATTCTTATCAGATTTCTTTAGTTTTCCAGTTAAAAAAATTCCTTAATTAACAATGAATAACATTAAACTCTTTGCCCCCCTATTATTTTTAGTATCAATTTCATTGTGCACAGCACAGGAAATCAGAAAAGAATATTATCCAAACGGGCAATTGAAAATTGAAGGTGAATATATTAACAACGAATTGAACGGCTACTACAAAGAATATTACCAGAACGGGCAACTGTGGAAAAACTGGATTTACAAAAACGGGAAAGAAGACGGAACATCCACATGGTATTTTGAAGACGGCACAAAAAGTATGGAATGGAATTATGTACACGGGAAACTACAGGGCATTTCAAAATGGTATTATGAGTCCGGCGAATTATGGGCAGAGCCAAATTATGTGAACGATACTCTGGAAGGATTCTGCAAAACATATTATAAAAGCGGTGAATTGGAAGCAATCTGGAATTATCATAAAGGAAAACTCAACGGCTTATCAAAAATTTTTTATGAAACCGGCAAACTTGAAGTAGAAAGAAATTATGTCAACGACAAGCTTGAAGGCATATCGCGTGTTTATTACGACTTCGGACAGGTTGCATTGGAAGCAAATTACAAAAACGATAGACTCGACGGCACTTCATACATTTATTATCCAGACGGCTCAATCAAAGTGATCGATACTTACAATAACGGACAAATTGTTAAACGAATCCGCTATGATATAGCCGGCAAATTCGATAAGGTCGAGGAAAACTTCAACGATTTTTACGACGACGGAATTATGCGCGCCGAATTAAAATTCAAAGAAGGCAAAAAAAACGGCATCATCAAAAACTATTATCCCACAGGTTTTCTGAAATCAGTTCTTAATTACGTTGACGACAAAGTTGAGGGCACAGCTTATTTTTATCACGATACCGGAATTCTTTCTGAAATTGCTGAATATAAGAACAACAAGAAAGATGGACATGCGGAAATTTATAGTACAGATGGGATCAAAATTGAAGAATTAAACTACCAAGACGGCTTAAAAAACGGACCATTCAAAAAATTTTATGATTCCGGCGAATTAAAATCCGAAGGATTTTATAAAAACGACAAGCTGCAAGGCAATGTCAAAACTTATTATCAAAACGGGAAACTTTATGCCGAAGAATATTATTACAACGGATTGAAAGACGGAATTTCAAAGTGGTATTATCAAAACGGAGAAATCTCCGATTTTGTGACTTACAAAAACAACATGCTCGAAGGCACTTATTATACTTATTTTCAAAATGGAATGATTAAACGGGAAGCAGAATATAAAAACGATGATCTGATAAAAGAAACTTTATATGATTCTACAGGCAGTAAAATTTCTGAAAATGTTTTGAACGGTAATTTGCCTAAATAATCCTTTCGAGAATAAATTGATTCAAAAATGTATATCCCAAAACATTGGATGGAGTGTGAGTCCCCGGTTTAAGATTATTATTTAAAATTCTTAAGACAGCTTCTGCAGCACCAGCAGCAGTTAAATTGTATGCTTCCATTACTCTGTAAGCTTCTTCATAAACTTCTCCATTTTCGTTTACTACCCGTCCCCAGATGATTGTTTTTGTTTTATTCCTGCTCTTTTCAGTAGGACCGTAAGTGTTCTGCCGGATAAATGAATCAATTATTTTTTTCACATATCCTATTGAAATTATTTTTTTAACCGCGGGAATAATCCAAGTAAAATAATACAGTAACATGGGAACGGCGAAATAAAAAGTTGTATTCGGAATTCCAGTCGAATAATATGAAGTATAAACGTCACCCCATGGAATAGAAATGCCGTAAAATTTGATTCGATCATTTACCAATTTGATTTTATATTCTCCAATCGGTGAATCAACTAAGATCCCGTTCTTTCTTATTTTACCGGCGGCAGATAAGACTTCAATTGTTGTAAGCCACGTTCCTCTCGAAATTTTGCCTCTTTTATTCAGCAAGCCAAGCATTAAATATTTTGCGTCAGGCATTATTAAGGCAAGTTTCTTTGAAAGACAATCAGTAGGAATTACATCAAAACCGGCTCCGGGCAGAATTACAATTCCTGCATCTTTTGCGGCTTGGTCTTTTTCAAATGCTGTTTGCAATACTTCAATTTCACCGGCTATATCGAGATAATTTACACCTGCTTTCAAACATGCTTCAACAAGATTTTTTGCAGTGTACTTAAAAGGACCGGCACAGTTAAGAAGTGTATGAAAGTCTTTAATGTTCTCAATTATTTTTTCTTCATTAGTAAGGTCAAATATTTTGTACGGCAGATTATATTTTTCAGCAGATTTTTTTACGGTTTGTTCATTTCTTCCAGCAAGCATCGGTCTAATGTTTCGCTTGGCTAATTCATTAATTATCAGATTTGCAGAATAGCCGTTTGCGCCATAAACCAAGACCCCCTTTTTACCGGAAGACATAAACACATTAAAATTTTTGACCAAGCAAATAATAAATTATTATGAGGAATACTTCAACTTAGCTCTACGAGATTCAACTTTTAGATTTATGACTCAACTACCAAAACAAATTCTTTCTGTTGCCGAATGAATGCGGCTTCTTTTATTCCAGGAATACTTTTAAGTTCTACACTAAAAGATTTGCCTGCCTTGCCATCATGTAGGCTTTCATCATCAATGATAAAATACGACGGTATTTTCGTTTTCCCTTCGATTGATGCACCTGCATTTAGAAAACGGATTCCTTTTCTTTGATAATCTCTAATTTCATGACTGTGTCCGTGCAGTACAAGTTCTATTCCCCCCTCTTGAAAAATCTTAAACAGTTTCTTTTTCCCTCTCAATTTCATTGTATAACTTTCAATCTTATCCCACAACGCGCTTTCCGAAGTGGCTGTCTCGTCTTTCTTTTTATAAAAGTGATGATGTATCATCAGAATTTTCTTTTTCGTTGTTGATTTAAACTGTTCCAGCAGCAGAGTTAATTTTTCTTTTTGTTCCCGGGAAACCCTTCCGTTAGAAGCAAAAGGATTTTTAATTCTAGAATATCGGTCTATGGAATTAACGCCAAATAGAACAGTATTTCTCAATTCTTTAGCATAAGGGAAAAATTCATTTGTGCCGGGACGAACGGTATCAACAAACAATTCTTTAAAAAATGAAGTGAAGAGTTTTACTTTTTCTGCATAATTTGTCTTCAAACATCTATATGGAAAATTCACAACATCTTCAGCAGTCTGTGCACCTCCAAAAATATCGTGGTTGCCTATTACTATCGAAGTTTTATCACTGCTCAGCAGATTAAACCTTTCAAGAATTTTTCTGAATAACAAAAAATCATTTTCCTCAGCATTATCGGCAATATCGCCCGTAAAAACAAAATGATCGGCTCCGTTTTCAAGTGCGTGTTTTATCACTCTTTTTAACGCGGAAATATTTTTTCTCTTATAGCTGCCGGATAAATGAAGATCCGATATATGAGCAATTTTCATCTTTTCATCTTATAAAAATCAGAAACAAAAGCTAAGTATTTATTGTTAACGGCAATTAAATTGACTGTTAACAAATTATTAAGTGTTTCATATTACCGATCAGATTTTTTACTTTAGTATCGAAAATTTTGAGAGATTCCGGCTTTCCAAAAGCTGGAAGCATTTCGACATTACCAATCGATAAATAAAAGTTGTATATTGATAACCTCATAAGGACGGACACTTTTATGATGAAAAAGAAAATACTATTTATCGGCGGTTCTTTGAATCAAACTACAATGATGCATGAAATATCAAAGCATCTTTCTGATTATGACTGCTGGTTTTCACCTTATTACGATGATGGATATGTTGGTTTTTTAGCAAAAAAAGGAATGTTAAATTTCACTATACTCGGAGGAAAATTCAGAAAACAGACCGAAGAATATCTTAACAATCACAATTTACAAATAGATTACAAAGGCTTAAAAAACAATTACGATTTGGTTTTCACTTCTGCGGACTTACTTATACCAAAAAACATTAAAAACAAAAAAATAATTCTTGTGCAAGAAGGGATGACCGACCCCGAGAAGTTTGCTTTTTATCTTGTAAAATATTTTAATTTTCCGCGCTGGAGTGCATCCACTTCCGCTATGGGAATGTCAAATCAATATGACATTTTTTGTGTGGCTTCCGAAGGATACAAGGAACTGTTTATCAAAAAGGGTGCTAAAAGAGAAAAAATAGTTGTAACTGGGATTCCCAATTTCGACAATGCAAAAAAATATCTTGCCAATAATTTCCCCTACAAAAATTATGTATTGGCAGCAACATCTGACGCAAGAGAAACATTTAGGTACGAGAACAGAAGAAAATTTATTAAACAGTGCGTCAAGATTGCAGATGGCAGACAATTAATTTTCAAACTGCATCCAAATGAAAAAGCCGATAGAGCAGTACGCGAAATAAATAAATATGCTCCTGGATCTTTAGTTTTTCAGAATGGGGATACTAATCACATGATAGCAAACTGTGATGTATTAATTACAAAATACTCTTCTGTTGTTTATATCGGTTTAGCTTTGGGAAAGGAAGTCCACTCGTCTTTTGATCTGAACGAATTAAAAAAACTTATGCCGCTGCAGAACAACGGAACTTCTGCGGAAAGAATCGCAAGGATAGGAAGAAGATTTTTAGATTTCCCCGGAACTACCGCAGAAGAAATCCAGGAAGAGATTGAATTAAACAGTGTTGTTAGAATCTGAAGAAGGATAATTTCATATCATGCCGGAAATTAAAATTCTTACGGTTGTACAAGCTCGCATTTCCTCTACCCGATTACCTGGCAAAGTTATGCTTCCTATTCTCGATAAACCTTTGCTGCTCAGAATGCTCGAAAGAGTTAAAAGAGCTAAACTTACCAGCCATTTGGTTGTTGCTACTTCCACCGATCAAAAAGACGATACCATTGAAAAATTGTGCGGCGAAAATAATATTGATTGTTTTAGAGGCAGCTTAAGCGATCTGCTCGACAGACATTATAAAGCAGCACTTAAATATAATGCCGATGCAGTTGCAAAAATTCCATCCGACTGCCCATTGATCGATCCTAATGTTATCGACAGAGTTTTTAGTTATTATTTGGAACACGCAGACAAATTTGATTATGTAAGCAATCTTCATCCGGCAACTTACCCCGATGGAAATGATGTTGAGATAATGTCTTTTAATGCCTTAAAAAAAGCATGGGAAGAGTCATCAAAAAATTTTGAACGTGAACATACAACCCCGTACATTTGGGAAAATCCGGAATTTTTCAGAATCGGAAATGTTGAATGGGAAACCGGAAAGGACTTATCAACCACAGAAAGATGGACAATTGATTACGAAGAAGATTATCTTTTTATAAAAACTGTTTATGAAGAATTGTATACGTTAAATCCAGCGTTTGATCTAAACGATATTTTAAATTTGCTGGAAAGAAAACCTGAAATAAGAAAAATAAACGGTAGATTTGCAGGCAAATACTGGTACGAAAATCATCTGGACGAATTAAAAAATATCGAAGAATATAAAAACAAAATAAATAACTAATCAATAACAATTTTGAAATAAGGCTATGGCGAACAAAATCAATTTACAGAATAATTATCCCGACATTACAAAATCGGACGAACTTTACAAACGTGCGCTCGGATTAATTCCATCCGTAACTCAAACATTAGCAAAGGGACCTACCCAGTATGTAAATGGCGTCGCACCAAAATATCTCGTAAAAGGAAAAGGTTCACACGTATGGGATGTTGACGGTAACGAGTATATTGATTTCAATATGGGAATTGGTCCGTTGTCTCTTGGCTATGCATATCCAAAAGTCGACGAAGCAATTAAAAAACAACTGGAAGATGGCATTACTTTTTCGTTGATGCACCCGCTCGAGGTTGAAGTTGCCGAAATGATCAGAGATATTATACCGAATGCAGAAGCAGTCAAGTACAGCAAAACCGGCGCTGATGTGGCAAGTGCTGCGGTTAGACTTGCACGCGCTTACACCGGAAGAAATAAAATTTTATGCTGCGGCTATCACGGCTGGCACGACTGGTACATAAGTGTAACTGCGAGAAATAAAGGGATTCCCGAAGCTGTTCAGAACCTAACATTTACATTTAATTACAACGATATCGACTCAGTAAAAAATTCATTGGACGAAGATGTTGCCGCAGTAATTCTGGAACCAGTAGTATTTCAGGAACCAAAAGATAACTTTCTTCATAAATTAGCAGAGCTGTGTAAACAAAACGGTTCACTTTTAATATTTGATGAAATGTGGACGGGATTTAGAATGGCGTTAGGCGGCGCTCAGGAATATTTCGATATTGTTCCCGATCTTGCAACTTATTCCAAAGCCGTTGCCAATGGAATGCCGATTGCAATTCTTACCGGCAAAAAAGAAATTATGAATTTAGCTGAAAATGATGTTTTCTTTTACACAACATTTGGCGGCGAAGCTCTGTCACTTGTAGCAGCTAAAACTACTATTGAAGAATTAAGAGAAAAGAACGTGCCTAAATATTTAAACGAGATGGGTAAAAAACTTAAAGACGGCTATAACGAAATTGCATCTAAACTTGAAATGGGTTATACAAAAGCAGCCGGTTATAACTGGCGTTCTATAATTAATTTCGATCCTAAAGGTGGCGATCCCCTTCTTCAAAAATCTCTGGTACAACAAGAAATGATTCGCAGAGGAGTTTTATGGCAGGGATTCCACAACATGAGTTATTCCCACAGCGATGCCGATGTAAATTACACGCTGGAAGCTTATAGAGATGTTTTGCCTATTCTGAAAAAAGCAGTTGAAAATGATAATATCAAAAAATTGCTGAAAGGCGAACCTGTACAGCCGGTATTTAGAAAAGTTGATAATTTTAATATGAAACCAGTAAAAAAAGACACGGATTTCACGGATTTCAAGAATAAGTAATGTGAAACCAGTAAAAAAAGACACGGATTTCACAGATTTCAAGAATAAATATGGAAAATATGTTATAACTCACCTTACGCAATGGTGGTTATTTAATAGCCCCGACATTCATGTCGGGAACCAAATTAAAACAAAATTTCGTGCTTTAGCACCATTTTTCGTAATTAATGTGGCTAAAGCCGTTTTTTGGGTGTTCATTAATCCACGAGCTAAAGCTCGTGGCAATTCCAATTAACATTCTGCGTAATGTGAGTTATATAAGAATGAAGTTTATGCAATTATTGGGTGTTGTATGGAAGTACAAAATGAATTGGGAATATGATAAAATAATTCTTGAAGCAAACGCTATTGAAATTCTTTCAAATTCAAACATAAAACAAATATTGAATTACCTTGTCGCATCGAAATGTAAATTAGGATTGTTAGTAAATTTCAGTGAAGATTCTTTGAAATATAAAAGAGTAATTTTATAATGTAATTTGTGAAATTCATTTCTAGGAATATGGAATTATTCAGTTTAAAAAATAAAACAGCAATTGTAACAGGGGCATTAGGGTTATTAGGCAAGGAACATTGCAAAGCATTAAGTGAAGCGGGTGCAAATGTTATTGCCGCTGATATTAATGAATTAGAATGTGCTGACTTTGCAAAAACTTTGCAAACCGAATCTATGGGAAGCGGATTAGATGTGACCAATCCGGACTCAATAAAAAAACTTCGGGATAAAGTTTTGCAAAAATTCGGACACATTGATGTTCTTGTTAACAATGCTGCAATAAACGATATGTTCGAAAATCCTAAAGCTGCGGCAGAACAGTCGAAGTTTGAAAATTATCCATTGGAACTCTGGCAAAAATCCGTGGACGTAAACTTAACCGGCGTATTTCTATGCTCTCAAATTATAGGTACAGAAATGGCAAAACAAAAATCCGGAAGCATAATTAATATTGCTTCCACTTACGGAATAACTGCGCCGGATCAATCTTTATATATTAAAAAAGACGGTTCACAATCTTTTTACAAACCCCCGGCTTACTCAGCTACCAAAGGAGCGGTCATAATGTTCACAAAATATCTCGCAGCTTATTGGGGTAAAGCCGGCGTTCGTGTAAACACATTAACCCCTGGCGGCGTTGAAAATTCTCAGGACGAATTTTTCATAGAAAAATATTCGGCAAAAACTCCTTTGGGAAAGATGGCTAAACCTACCGATTACAAAGGTGCATTAATTTTTTTAGCCAGCAACGCTTCGAGTTATATGACAGGTGCAAATCTTATTGTTGACGGCGGGTGGACAGCGTGGTAAAAACCGGTTAAAAAGTTATAACACTGGAAAGTTTATAAAGTATTTTAGAGCTAAATTTTTATGACGAAAAAAAAATTAACTAAAAAACAAATCCTGGATCGTGCAAAGAAAATTAAACTGCTTCTGACCGATTGCGACGGCGTTTTGACCGACACCGGCGTTTATTATTCAGCCGATGGCGAATTAATGAAAAGGTTTTCTATCCGTGACGGTATGGGTGTTGAAAGATTAAAAAAACATGCGGAAGTAGAAGTTGGAATTCTAACAGGAGAAAACACAAATATCGTTAGAAAACGTGCCGAAAAACTAAAGATGGAAGAAGTTCATCTCGGCGTTTTAAACAAAGCAGAAATTTTAGAAGAGATTTTACAAAGGAAAAAATTAAAGCCCGAAGAAGTTGCCTTCATCGGCGATGATGTAAACGACATCGAAGTTATGAATATTGCCGGGCTAACTGCATGTCCCGCCGATGCAACAAAATTCATACTTAAGATTGCGGATGTAATCGTAGAAAGCAAAGGTGGATACGGAGCTTTTAGAGATTTTGCGGAATTAATAATAGAAGCCAAAAACAAAAAGGTGACAAATGACAAACACAGCAAAAGTTTTATTCGGTAGCAGATATATAGGTGATTCCGAACCAATTTATATTATTGCGGAAATCGGAATTAATCACAACGGTTCACTCGAACTGGCTAAAAAATTAATTGACGGCGCTGTATTTGCTGGATGCGACGCTGTAAAATTTCAAAAAAGAACCCCCGAACTTTGTGTCCCGAAAGATCAATGGTATATTGAAAGAGATACACCATGGGGAAGAATTCCATATATTGAGTACCGACGCAAGGTAGAATTTTCTTTCGAAGAATATTCAGAGATAGACAGATACTGCAAAGAAAAGGGCATTGATTGGTTTGCATCTGCGTGGGACGAAGAAGCTCTAAATTTCCTTGAAGAGTTTGAACCCGTTGCTTACAAATTGGCATCTGCTTCGCTCACCGATGAGAACCTTTTGAAAAAAGTAAAAGCAACAAAAAGACCAGTCATGCTTTCAACCGGCATGTCTACGATGGAAGAAATCGAATCAGCCGTCAATTTACTCGGAACAGATAAATTATTAATTGCTCAATCAACATCTACGTATCCATGCAAATTAGAAGAACTAAATCTAAATGTGATAAAAACATATAAGAAAAAATTCCCGGGTGTGCCAATAGGTTATTCTGGTCATGAAACCGGACTAGCACCGACACTTGCAGCTATTGCCATTGGTGCTTGTTTTGTAGAAAGACATATTACTCTTGACCGGGCAATGTGGGGTACGGATCAAGCTGCATCGGTTGAAATTGGAGGTATGTTCAGACTTGTAAAAGATATACGTGATATCGAGAAAGCGTTAGGTGACGGTATAAAAAAAGTGTATGAGAGCGAGTATCCAAACATCAAAAAGTTGAGGCGTGCTAAAAACGACGTGACTGTTTAGTCCATCCTCAACGAGACTGAACATAAAATATCTTCTTAAAAATGGAACACGTCTTGCACAGATGATTTAATTGAAAATTATTTTCTGATTTTCCCCGCTCTTAAAATTTGTCGGAGTAGAATTATGCTAGAGAAAATTTTGGATTACTTTATAAATCTGCAAGGCTACGAAATTGCTTCTTATTCGATTATAATTGGTGCGGCAATTTTGTTTATTCTATTAGAGAGAATTTTCCCCTACAACAAAAACCAAAAAATTGTGAGAGAAGGTTTCTTTAATGATCTTGCTCTCTACAGCATAGCACAAAATTACATTCTGGGAATAATAATTTTTTCGGGTATAATTGCTAACATCGATAACAGCACTGGTATGTCACGCCTAAAATTATTTTCGAATGTACCAACATGGATTCAATTAATATTCTTTACAATCACACATGACCTTTATATTTACTGGATGCACCGTTGGCAGCACAGCAACAAATATTTGTGGAGAATTCATGAAGCCCACCATTCCCCTAAAAAAGTCGACTGGCTTTCCGGCTCACGTTCCCACGCTTTCGAAATTTTAATTAATCAAACTGTCGAATTCCTCCCTATTGTTCTGTTAGGCTCTCCGCCGCAGGTTGTTGCTTACAAAGGCGTTATAAGTGCGGTGTGGGGGATGTACATTCATTCCAACATAAACGTTAAATCAGGATGGCTTCAATTAATAATTAACGGGCCTGAGATGCACCGCTGGCACCACACAATAGGTAAAGGAAGAAACAGAAACTTTGCCACAAAACTCGCAATTTGGGACTGGCTTTTTAATTCAGCTTACCTGCCGGGCGGAAAAGCCGAAATATACGGATTGAAAACATTCTTCCCGGCTAATTTTTTCAAGCAATTTTTCTTTGCGTTCAGAAGCTATAATAAGAATCCCAAAAGCGAAGAAGAGTTTAGTTTATTCCCACGTCAGCTTAAGTCAAACAAAAAAGCAAAATTCTCATAAATTAGGAATTACCTTATCTTTGGGATAAGTGACTGAATACATAAGTCGTTTTGTTATTAACCCTCCCGGTTTCAGTTCAACATTCCACCGAAGCAAACCGGTTTCCGCATTGTAAATCGCACCGGAACTGTCGATCAATTTCACTTCGATATCTTCATTTTTAGAAAGCGGTACCTGGTCTTCAACAGAAATTTTTACCGGAACGGTTTTGTTATTCTTAATTTTTATTTCATAAGCAAAGGTTCTTTCGACATTACTGCTTAGAAATTTATTATCGGAAAAATCTTTTAATAGATTTTTACTTAAAACTACCGATTGATCACGTCCTAACGAAATTGCTAATGAATCTTGAGCAATAAAGGGATTCAAATAAGTTTTGCCAACATATGAATTTTCAAAATAAATATTCGCTGAGCCTGGCAGCAAATTGTAATTCGACCATTGTTTTAAATTCCCGACAAGGAAAGCATTGTCATCCAGTTTTGGTGCAGCATAATATTCATAATCTGCAGGCAGTTCATAATTCTGTATGTCAATTGAATAAGGTTTTCCATCAGATGGAATTGAAAATTTCATCGACGGTGAAAACTCGACCGCAAGCTGGGTTTGATTAATATTCATGTAATTTGCCATTGTCTGTGCTTCATCCTTTGCTTCGGTTACAGCTATATCAGGCATAGATAGTTTTTCCATATTTTTACCACGTATGCTTTTCGACAACGGTCTCGGCTCTAAAAAGTTAATAAACCACGGATTAAGTTCGGGCTTTTGATTGTTTTGATAGGGACTTCTTGTTGAAAGAATTATATCAATATCTTTCCAGTCGTAACCGCTTTTCTGCCAAACATTTGCTTTATAAGCTAAGTCCGCTTTTGATGAAATATTTGGAACTCTTATGTCATAATAAGGTGTCCAGCCAGCATTTGTAATTATACATGAAACATCCAGTCCAAAGTTTACTTGAGATTCTGCAGAAAGAGTAACGACAAGCTGATTTGTTCTCTGGTTAATTTTACTTTTAAGATCGTCAAGTTGTTTTTTAATTCTGTCGGCTGCCTTTTGAATCTTCTTTATCTCAATATCAATTTTGTGCATGTCGTTTTTAATTTCGCTCAACCTTTTTCTGTAAAAAGCTGCCATATTTTGAAGTTCGGCAACGCTTACTTTCCCTTCTTTCCCACCCAATTGTTTATTCGACAAAATTAAATCCTGTTCATTTCCTAAAACTTCACTGTCAATTTTCTTCGTATCAATTAAATTATTCAGCAGTTCAAGAGAATCTTCCAGAGCTTTAACCAAAGGGTCCTTTTGTGGTAGTTCAAGATAATCGAACCTCTGAACAACAGATAAAATTACAGCATCTCCTCTGCCGGCAGCGGTAACACTGTTTCTATCGATATTATCGGCAAGGTCTGTTAAAATCACTTCGTTGATACCTTTGTTAAGTTTCACTTCGGCAGTGTAACTCAATTGAGCACCGTTTGTGAAAACCTTAGCACTTTTCAGAGTGGGTTTTACTATCTTCTGCTGAGATGCAAATGCCGGATTAACGAATAAAAGAACTACCAGAGCAGAAACAAATAGGTTTTTCATAAGTCCCCTTAAATTATTTTTATTCTTATGCCGACAAAGTCGACAAATATCCCAATGAAAAATTCCGATTGGCAATTCCGAATTGAATATTGAAAATTGATTATTGAGCATTGAGAATTTCCCATCTATTTATAGTCTTTGTTTTGCATTTATCAACCGTCAATTGCCTGGGTTTTATACATAAACAAATATTTCACAGTTCCTTGAACACTTATTATGGAGGTTTTCGCCAATATTTTCAGTTTCTTTCAATTGAAAACTGCTTTATTTATTTTTCATAATTAATTATCAAAAATATAAAACAAAATAAAATTAGGCTCTATAATTAATGAAGAAATTACTTCTAAATTTTTTCTCAAAATATTTCGATTCAATATCCGAAAATTGGTCGGCAAAAATTTTCGGTTTACTTAAAAATAAATTGTCACAATCTCAAATGAGAACATTTGTTGAAAGCAGCCTAAGAATTTTTATGGAAATAATTGATAAAGCCGAATATACGGTAGCCGACCAATATTTGATAGAGACTTACAATCTTTTTTCCAAAGCTTCTTTAAACTTGCTTGAAATCAGCCAGGTATTCAGCCTTGGCAGATATTCTTTTATTCCTTTCATAGAAATTGAACGTTCACCTGGCTTTGACCCCTTGCTCGTTACCGGATACATAGATGATTTATTTGAACAAGTTTATGCTCGATATGGAATGCTGCACGAAGATGCCGAGATGAAAATTTTAAAAACCGACAGAGACAGGCTTGCAGCTAAACTTAATAATAACCAAGAATACTTAAAAAATATTCTCCATTTTTCCGATTCGGCAATTATGGTAATTGATAACAATGAAAAATTTGTTGCTTGGAACAAAGGGGCAGAACAAATATTCGGCTATACTGAAGAAGAAGTAATCGGAAAACCTTCTTCTCTGCTTTTGCCTCCAGGCGAAAAATATCTAAAAGAGCTTAAACTGATTCAGGATGAAGTCAACGAAAAAGGTGAAATAAAAATTTTTGAAACAGAACGTCAAACAAAAAACGGCGACATAATTAGCGTAAAACTCAACGTAACCAAACTGCCGAGTAGCAACGGCGAATACATCGGAAGAAACGTTATAATAAAAGATTTTACAGAATTCAAAAAACTTCAGGCTCAAGTCGATCAGTCGGAAAAACTTGCGGTAATAGGACAGCTTGCTGCCGGAGTAGCCCACGAAATCGGCAATCCGCTTGCTTCAATTTCATCTCTTGTACAAATACTCCAAAGAAGAAGCAAAGATGCATTCATAAGCGAGCAATTGGCAAACATTAAAGAAAACATTGAGAGAATTTCAAAAATAGTACGCGAACTTGTTGACTTTTCAAGACCGCCGACATACGTTGTTGGGCTTTACGATTTAACCGACATAATCAAAACTGCGCTGGGGATCGTCAAATACGATAAGCGCGTTAAGAAAGTAAAATTTGAAAGTGAATTGGCTGAGAACCTGCCTAAAGTTAACGTTGCTGCCGACCAGCTCCTCCAGGTTTTTGTTAATATTTTATTAAACGCACTTGACGCCATTGAAGGAACCGGCAATATTTTTGTAAAATCGTTCAGCCGAAACAAACACGTTTACGTTGAAATAACCGACAACGGCTGTGGCATGGACACAAACACAATGGAAAAAATCTTTGACCCGTTCTTCACAACTAAAGAAACTGGAAAAGGCACTGGACTCGGTCTCTCTGTAAGCTACGGAATTATAAAAAAAGCCAGCGGAGAAATAAAAGTTAAAAGTCAAGTCGGTAAAGGAAGTACCTTCACCGTAATTTTACCAATAGGAGAAAATTAGAAGGAGTAAAAATGTCTTCAAGAATTTTAATTGTAGACGATGAAAAAGGGATACGCGATTCCTTAAAAATGGTTTTGGAAGAAGAAGGTTTTCAAACCGATACTGCTTCTGACGGCGAAGAAGCTTTAACTAAAATAAATGAAAGAAACGATATTGAAATCGTACTTACAGATATAAAAATGCCGAAAATTGACGGCATGCAGCTTTTAGATCAAGTTTCAAAAAGCCATCCCGAAATTTTCTTCATAATAATGACTGCCTACGCTTCGGTAAACACTGCAATTGACTCACTCAGAAAAGGAGCTTTCGATTATTTGATAAAGCCGGTAGAGTTCGACGACTTAATTGTCCGCATCAAACGTTTAATAGATTACAAAAAACTTGCACAGGAAAATAAAGCTCTCAAACAAAGAGTCTCATTGGAAGCGGGGTTTTCAAATTTAATTGGCAAAAGCAAACCGATGAAAAGAATTTTTGATTTAATAGCTCAGGTAGCGCCAGCAAACAGCAATGTTTTAATTTTTGGCAAAAGCGGAACCGGAAAAGAATTGGTCGCAAAAGCAATTCACTATAACAGCCGGAGAAAAGACAATATTTTTCTCCCCATAAACTGCGGCGCCATTTCAGAAAATTTAATTGAAAGTGAATTATTCGGACATAAAAAAGGTGCTTTTACAGGCGCAACCGAAGATAAGGTGGGACTTTTCAAATATGCCGACGGCGGAACTCTCTTTTTAGATGAAATCGGCGACCTCCCGTTAAATTTACAAGTAAAACTGCTGCGTGCAATTGAGGATAAAGAATTTATTCCGGTCGGCTCAACAAAACCGGTAACAACCAATGTAAGAATTATTGCAGCTACCAATCAGGACCTTCATGATAAAATTAAAAACGGACAGTTCAGAGAGGATCTCTTTTACAGATTAAATGTAGTGGAGATCAAACTTCCAACATTAAACGAAAGAAAAGAAGATATTCCTCTTCTTGTAAACCATTTTGTTGAAAAATACTGCACCGAAATGGGGAGAAAAATTTTAGGCGTTGATAACGAAACAATGAAAATATTAATGGGCTACGATTGGAAAGGCGGGGTCCGGGAACTTGAAAATGTAATCGAAAGAGCTATTATTTTCTGCAAAACAAATTTTATTACAACCGAAGACCTGCCGGATTATATCAAAGGCAATTCGGTTTATCAGGCTTATCCGGATTCACTGAAAGAAGCAATCAAAAATTTTGAGCGTGAACATATACTTAAAACAATAAAAAAGTTTGATTACAATAAAGAAGAAGCTGCAAAGGCTCTTGATATTGGTCTTTCTTCTCTTTACCGTAAAATGGATGAACTTGGAATTCCAACAAAGTCCGTTTCTGAGGGACAGAACGAATAACAACGTCGCCTTTCCAGTTTATGAAATGTTTACCTCGTGAAGCTGACCAAAAAGCTCTTTGTGTTTTTTTGTATATCTGTGCTATATTAAGTTTGTGGCTTTTTTTCGAATTTTATTTTTGTCACAAAGTTTCACTAAAAAAATTACTTTTGTCACAACTTTACGAATTTAACATACTATTTTGTTATATTGCTATAGAGTTCAATAATTTAGGAGCAAATGGCAGTTCTAAAAACAGATATTGAACTAATAAACGAATTTATAGAGGGTTTTACTGATTTGTTCTGTTCAATTAAAAAGGGAAAGTCCGAATTCTTCTCGGATTCCGTTTTTAATTGTACAGGCTACCTGCCGAAAGAAATTGACCGGCTTCCGTTGAAACTGTTTTCCATTATACATCCCGAAGATTTGAATAAGACAATAAACATCCTTTCAGATTTTCAGAAAGATAATCATAAGACTAATCTTGAACTTGAATACAGAATTCTAACCAAAGACGGAAAAACCAGGTTAATTAAAGAATTTATACATATAACCAGAGATGAAAGCGGCAGCATTAAAGAACAAAAAAATTTTTATTTGAACCTTGGCAACGGAACTATTGGTGAAGAGCATCAGAAAAAAATAGAAGCATTAAAGGAATTAAACGCTTCGAAAGACAAATTTATTTCAATTGTCTCTCACGACCTGAGAGCTCCGTTTACAACTCTTCTCGGTTTTTCAGAAATTTTATTAAACGAAAAAGATATTGCGGAAGAAGAAAAAGAAGAATACTTAAAATACATTTATGAAGCATCCAAAAGTCAACTGCAGCTGATCAACTGTCTTCTTGACTGGTCGAGACTGCAGACAGGAAGAGTAAAAGTTGAACCTGTCAGATTAAACGTTAAAGTTGCTGTATCAACTGCAATTACTCCTCTTACTGGCGATGCTGTGCGGAAGAACATAGAAATAAAACAGGATATCCCGCCGGAATTAAATATAAATGCAGATGAAAGACTTTTTGCGCAGGCAATCTTCAATCTTGTAAGCAATGCGATAAAATTTTCACCCGAAGGAAAACGTATTTATATTTATTCACAGAGATTTAAAGAGGGTATGATTGAAATTGTTGTGAAGGATGAAGGAATTGGAATTGCAGAAGAAAATCACGGAAAACTTTTTAGAATTGACGAAAAATTTGTTCTGGTAGGTACAAACGGCGAAAAAGGAAGCGGATTAGGGCTGACTCTTGTTAAAGAAATAATAAGTAAACACGGCGGTGAAGTTTGGTTTTATTCTCAGGTCGATGAAGGCAGCGAATTTCATTTAACCGTACCTGAAGCAAAAAACACTATTCTTGTTGTGGGAAGTGAGGAAACCGTCAAAGAAAATTATAAAAAGATAATTGAAGAAACTTTTAAGAATTTCGAAGTTGTGGGTGCAAAAAACGGCTATGAGGCTATCAGCACTTTCCGTAAAATAATTCCGGCAATTATAATTACGAACCACGATATGCCGCTTATGAACGGTATCCAGCTAATTGAAGCAGTACAGAAAAAGGAATCTAATTACAATATTCCTTTTATTGTTGTAGCTGAAAAATTAGCTGACGACCTGCGCCGCAAATACGAGCGGCTGGGAACAGTAAAAATTATAATTAAGCCGGTAGATCAAAAACAACTTACTGAAGCAATTAATTTTTGTATTTTCTAAAGAAACCTATGGAAGCACCTAGAAAAAATTGGTTTGCCTTGTGTACGAAACCGCGTCATGAATTTAAAGCTGCAGCCCAGCTTCAGGAAAATGAAATTGAATTTTACCTGCCAACAATCACAACCACTCGTCGGTGGAGTGACAGAAGAAAGAAAATAACCGAACCAATTTTCAAAGGATATATCTTTGCTCATGTCAACGAAAAAGAAAGAATAATCTCACTCGAACAGCCGGCAATAATCAGATGTGTGGTTTTTGAAGGTAAACCTGCTGTAATTCCTGCATGGCAAATTGAAAGCATAAAAAAAATGCTTGAGGAATCGCTGGATATTTTTGTCAGTGATAAAATTCCAAAGGGTTCAAAGGTTAAAGTTATTTCAGGACCGTTTAACGGTGTAATAGGAGTTGTTACACTTAACCCAAACAACGGTCGCATGCTTGCTGTTTCCATCGACATGTTACACCGGTCGGTTCTGGTAAATCTGCCTGTAGAAAGTGTTGTTAAATACATAGAAAACTAATTTTGACTCTCCTGGTTTTTTATTAAATTACCGTAAACAACAACTCAAAATAATTCCTATGCTGAATCAGAAAGATTTAATAGAAATTAAAGCCGGCGAAGATATTCTTCATTTTTTAGTTGCCGATAAAGTTGAATTAAAAAAAGCAAAATCCGGCAAACCGTACTTAAATTTAGAACTGCGCGATCGTTCTTCAACAATACCGGCAAAGATGTGGGATAATGCCGAAGAAATATTCTCAAAAATAAATCAAGGAACAATTGTAAAAACTGCCGGAAAAATGGAAGAATTTAACGGCGCTCCCCAAATAATAATTGAGAAAATAAGACCGGTTGAGGCAGCAGACAATGTTTCTTTTGAAGATTTCCTGGCAAAGTCTTCACGGGATTTAACTGAAATGACCGATGAACTGAACGGTTTTATAAGCTCAATAAAAAATCTTTATCTAAAAAAATTATTGAAATCAATATTTACGGGGGACAATCTCAAAAAATTTCAACGTGCACCGGCAGGTAAAGGCTGGCATCACGCTTACATTAACGGACTGCTAGAACACACACTTGAAATAGTAAAAATCTGCGAACTGATGTGTTCTTTTCATAAAGAACTTAACCGGGATTTATTAATTGCAGGTGCCCTCCTTCACGATTTTGGCAAAACAGAGGAGTTAACATACGACACAGTTTTTGATTACACCAACAAAGGAAAATTACTGGGACATATTGTTATTGCGGCTATCGAAACAGAAAAGGCAATCGACAAAATAAAAGATTTCCCTGAAGAACTGAAAGAACAGCTTTTACACTTGATTTTAAGCCATCAGGGGAAACTTGAGTTTGCTTCTCCGGTTGAACCCAAAACAATGGAAGCAATTGCCCTTTATCAGGCTGATGAACTAAGTGCAAAGACAAATGCTTATATATACGCCGTGCTTGCAGAAAAAAACAAAGGAACAAACTGGACAAAGTACCTTCCGTTAGCCGAGACTTCGCTCTTTATTCCCAAAGATGATGATAATTCCGAAATCCCAAATAAAAATCTATTCGATAATTAATTTAGGGAGTTATATGAGAACTATATCTATTGCATTCTTAACTGCATTTATTTTTTTCTTTACTGTCATAGTAAATATCCCGGCACAAACTCTCGAAGAACTTTTGGCTCAAGGAGACAGTTACTTGAACAAGTTCGATAATGAGAAGGCTCTTGCAATATTTCAAAAAGCAGACAAACTTTTTCCCGATAATTGGGAAGTAACATGGCGAATAAGCAAAGCGTATGTAGACATTGCAGAAAAAATGCCGAGCAGTACCGGTGAACAGGAAGATGCCCAGCTTGCAGTTTATCAAAAAGCGTTGGAATATGCAGAGAAAGCCGTTAAGCTTGGTCCGGATAAATCCAATAGTTATTTAAGACGCGCAATTGCAAACGGGAGAATAGCATTATTTAAAGGAATTTTTTCGGTAGCAGGAGTAGTCAATTCGGTAAGAGATGACTGCAAGAAAGCTATTCAGCTTGGCAACGGCGGTAATTTTGTTCAAGCTGTCACTCATTATGTTTTAGCACGTGCTCACTCTAAAGCAAGCGAAAAATGGAAACCGGCAAGGTCAATTATCGGTCTCGGATGGGCAGATAATGAAATTGCTTTGAAAGAATACAAAAAAGCAATTGAACTTTACCCCGAATACATTATGTTTTATGTTGATTATGCCATTTCGTTAAGCAGAGAAGATCGTTATAAAGAAGCAAGAGAAATGCTTAACAAAGCATTGTCGCTTCCTATTAAAAATCAAGAAGATCCAAAAAAATTGGAAGAAGCAAAAAAATTATTGATCGAATGGAAAGACGAAGAATAAATCAAAAGCAGTTTATAAAAAAGTCGAGATGGAATTCAAACAAGAATTTATTGAGAAATTAACAAACGCCAAACGAATTGTTTTTTTCACAGGTGCAGGCATTTCGGTAGAAAGCGGAATATCAACTTTCCGCGGTAAAGACGGCATCTGGAATAAATTAAAACCGGAAGAGCTTGCCAATTTTAATGCGTTCTTAAAAAATCCGGACATGGTTTGGGAATGGTATCAGCATCGTCGACAAATTATTCACGAAGCCAAGCCAAATCCGGGTCACATCGCAATTGCAGAATTTCAAAATTATTTCGAAGATGTAACTGTTGTTACTCAAAACATAGACAATTTGCACAGAAGAGCCGGCAGCAAAAAAATATTCGAGCTTCATGGCAATATTGAAAGAAATTATTGTATCGACTGCGGCACTTTTTATAATTCCCCCGACCTTGATATTTCAAAAGGCGTACCCAAATGCAAAAATTGCGGGGGGTTAATTAGACCAGATGTAGTTTGGTTTGGAGAAATGCTTCCTCAGGATGAATATAACAGCGGAGAGAAGGCTGCGGAATCTTCGGATATCTGCTTTGTTGTAGGAACTTCTGCTGTCGTTTATCCGGCAGTTTACATTCCAATGACAGCTAAACAAAGCGGTGCATATCTTGTAGAAATAAATATTGACACTACAGAGTTTTCCCGATACGCCGATTATTCAATTTTAGGTGAAGCGGGAAAAATTTTACCTTTAATTCTGGAAGAAATAAAAAAAATTAGAAAAGGCTGAAACTTAGAAGTTATTTCATAGATAATATTAATATGCAGATAAATATTATCTATTAATTAAAAATTGACATACAACCACCGGCAGATTAAATTTAGCTTCGATATATGCCGGTATTACAATTCCGCTTGCTGCGCCGGCCTTTACTTAAATTCGACTAAATTATTCGTTAACGAAATTAACTATGCTACTGTTCTTAACTAATTAAATAATCAAAGAAAGGAATAAAGATGAGTAATAATTCAAATAACGTCGGTAAATGTCCGTTTCCGTATTCAGCAGGAATTGGCGGACGCGGTACATCAGTTCAAGATTGGTGGCCAAATCGTCTTCATCTGAACATTCTCAGACAAAACTCTTACTTATCCAACCCGATGGATAAAGACTTTAATTACAAAGAAGCATTCAACAGTCTAGATTACAATGCGCTAAAGAAAGATCTTCAGGAACTTATGACTCGATCTCAAGATTGGTGGCCTGCGGATTTCGGGCATTACGGTCCGCTGTTTATCCGTATGTCGTGGCATGCTGCTGGTACTTACAGAATTGGTGACGGAAGAGGTGGTGCCAGCGGCGGACTTCAACGTTTTGCTCCTCTGAATAGTTGGCCCGATAATGCTAACCTTGACAAAGCACGAAGACTTCTCTGGCCTGTTAAACAGAAATATGGAAATAAAATTTCCTGGGCTGACTTATTGGTTCTTGCTGGTAATGTTGCTATGGAATCTATGGGTTTCAAAACTTTCGGATTCGGCGGCGGAAGAGAGGATGCATGGGAACCTGATGAAAGTATTTACTGGGGCACAGAAACTAAATGGCTTTCCGATGAAAAGCGCTACTCAGGTGAAAGGAACCTTGAAAATCCTCTCGCAGCTGTTCAGATGGGACTTATCTATGTTAACCCAGAAGGACCTGGCGGTAATCCAGATCCCATAGCCGCTGCGAAAGATATTAAAGAAACTTTCACCCGAATGGGAATGAACTTGGAAGAAACCGTTGCTCTTATTGCAGGAGGGCATACTTTTGGGAAAACTCACGGTCAAGGCGATCCTAAACTATTGGAGCCGGAACCAGAAGGTGCTGAAATTGAAGAGCAGGGATTAGGCTGGAAATATAAATACAGAACAGGAAAAGGTCCTGATGCTCTTACCGGGGGACCTGAATTAACATGGACAACTACTCCAACAAAGTGGGGACACGATTTCTTCAAACATTTATTCGAATATGAATGGGAATTAACCAAGAGCCCAGCAGGTGCATATCAATGGGTTGCAAAAAATGCTGAACCAACGATTCCTGATGCATACGATCCTTCTAAAAAGCAATTGCCGGCTATGCTCACAACTGATCTGTCTTTAAGATTCGATCCTGAATTTGAAAAAATTTCAAGAAGGTTTTATGAGAATCCCGAATTGTTCGCAGATGCTTTTGCACGGGCATGGTTCAAACTGCTTCACAGAGATATGGGCCCGAAATCAAGATACCTTGGTCCCGAAGTCCCGAGCGAAGATTTAATCTGGCAGGATCCGATTCCAGCTGTTGACTATAAATTAGTTGACAATAAAAACACTGCTGATTTGAAGAAAAAAATTCTTGCTTCGGGTCTAACAATTTCGGAATTAGTAACTACAGCGTGGGCTTCGGCGTCAACATATCGTAATTCCGATAAAAGAGGCGGTGCAAATGGTGCGCGTATAAGATTAGAACCCCAGAAAAACTGGGAAGCAAACAACCCGCCTCAATTAGCAAAAGTACTTGGTGTGCTTGAAAAAATTCAAAATGAATTCAACTCAGCACAAAAGGATGGTAAGAAAATTTCACTTGCTGATTTGATTGTGCTTGCAGGCAATGCCGCAGTTGAAAAAGCGGCTAAGGATGCCGGATTCGATATTAAACTTCCTTTTACTGCTGGAAGAACCGACGCATCTCAGGAACAAACGGATGCAAATTCCTTTACTGTACTCGAACCAATTGCAGATGGATTCCGTAACTATACAAAAGATATGGCAGCAGTTTGTGCAGAACATATATTGATTGACAAAGCTCAGTTACTAACTCTTTCTGTTCCTGAAATGACGGTATTAGTTGGAGGTATGCGTGCCTTGAAAGCAAATTATGACAACTCGAACTACGGAGTATTTACAAATCGTCCCGGCGTGCTTACAAACGATTTCTTTGTAAATCTGCTTGATATGAGCACTGAATGGAAAGCTGTTGACGAATCAAAAACAAAATTCGAAGGGCACGACCGAAAAACCGGTAAACCGAAATGGCAAGCAACACGGGTAGACCTGATATTCGGTCACAACTCTGAATTAAGGGCGGTCGCCGAATTTTATGCTTGTCCGGATAACAAAGAGAAGTTCGTAAAAGACTTTGCAGCCGCTTGGACAAAAGTGATGAATCTTGACAGATTTGATCTAAACTAGTTTTAACTATTAATTATAAGTCATTCAGAAATCTTAACAAAAGCCGTGGGAGTAATACTGCGGCTTTTTGTATTTCAAAGAGAGTCAAACTAACTTTTCAGACGCTGCACAATTAAAGTGTTCTGTGTCTTTATTTTAATTTGTCGCGGAAAAAGTTTAGCAGCTCACTCGAAGAAACTCTTACTTGTTCCATAGAATCTCTATCGCGTACCGTAACAGTTTGGTCCTGCAAAGTTTGAGTATCTACTGTTACGCAAAAAGGGGTTCCGGCTTCGTCCATTCTTCTGTAACGTCTTCCAATTGCACCTTTATCATCATAAAATACTTTTAAGAAAGGTCTCAAATCTTCTTCAATCTTTTGAGCTATTTCCGGCATACCGTCTTTGTTCACCAAAGGAAAAATTGCAGCTTTAATGGGTGCCAGTTTAGGATGAAACTTCAAAACACTCCTCATTTCGCCGCGGACTTCTTCTTCGTAATAAGCATCTATAAAAAATGCCATAAAGGAACGGCTTGCACCAGCAGAGGTTTCAATTATGAACGGTATATATTTTTCTTTCGTTTCGTCGTCAAAATATAATTGGGATTTGCCGGAAAACTGCTGATGACGCGTTAAGTCAAAATCTGTTCTGTTGTGAATCCCTTCTATTTCTCCCCAGCCGAAAGGAAATTGATATTCGATGTCAGTTGCCTCTTTAGCATAATGAGCAAGTTTTTCAGCGGGATGATCGTGAAAGCGTAATTTATCTGGTGTCATACCGAGAGATTTAAACCAGCCGATTCTTCTTTCTTTCCATTCGTCGTAATTTTTTTTGTCTGTCCCGGGCTTTACAAAATACTGCATTTCCATTTGCTCAAACTCGCGGGTACGGAAAAGAAAATTTTTTGTATTTATTTCATTACGAAATGCTTTGCCGATCTGTGCGATTCCAAATGGAAGTTTCTGGCGGCTGGAATTCAGCACATTTAAGAAATTAACGTAAATGCCCTGTGCAGTTTCGGGACGCAAATAAACCACATTATCTTCGCTTTCAACCGGTCCTACAAAAGTTTTAAACATCAAATTAAATTTACGCGGACTCGTAAATGTTCCTTTACTTCCGCATTGAGGACAATTTATTAACCCCAATAATTTTACTGCCGTGCCGGCATCTTCCAGAGCAGCAGTGAATTTATCTTCAAGTGAGCCTTCATTTTCAAGCAGAGAAGGATTTACTTCCCTTAATGCTTTTTCTTTGTTTTTATCACTCACAAGTTCGCTCAGCGTATCGAGCCTAAAACGGGACTTACACTGTTTACAATCGACCATCGGATCGGTAAAATTTTCAACGTGTCCTGATGCAACCCAAACTTTTTGATGCATAAGAATTGAGGCATCCAATCCTTCCACATCTTCCCTATACGTCATGGATTTCCACCACTCACACTTGATATTGTTTAATAGTTCTACTCCAAGCGGACCATAATCCCAGCATCCGTTCAAGCCGCCATAAATTTCACTGGATTGAAAAACAAAACCTCTGCGTTTAGCAAGTGAAACAATTTTTTCGACTATTTCATTTTGATTATTCTTAGCGATGGCACACCTCACAAAAATTTTTCCGGCAAATATAAGAAAAGCGTTGAGAAGAAAGAAAAAAAGGCATAGCATATCCCAGCTTTGTCTTAGGGATTATGCTTGCAGAGTTCGCTCGTTAGTCGCTCGACAGAATACAGCAGATTCCATCGGAATCCCGACAGGGTTCGTTCGAGGTCTGACGACTGACGATCAGACTACGCGAACTTTGGCGAGAGTCTAACAACCTACGAACAATAACCCATGTTCGATTGCTCTTGTCCCGACATTCCCCGCAGGCTTGCCTCGCTCTGCAGTTGGAGCGGGCGGGACAGGTTTGTCAGGGGTTGAATATTGAGAAGTTAATTCTGAATTTTAATTCAAATTATGCAATAGAATTCGAAACTTGTCCCGATGCCTGTCCCGATGTCTTTTATCGGGGCTTTTTATCGGGGCGTGTCCCGATGCCTGTCCCGATGTCTTTTATCGGGGCTTTTTATCGGGGCGTGTCCCGCCCGCTCCGCTTCGCTTTGCGAGGCGAGATGT
>DYLN01000245.1 GCA_020722085.1 Melioribacter roseus | reverse complement strand
ATGACACTTTGTGTCAGTTCAGGATGACAATTAAGAAACTATGCCATAACCAAAAACCACAGGCTTTAGCCCGTGGAGTATCATTCTCCGCTGACATTGAAGCTTGACCAATTTAAAGCAATAAGGGCAACATCTATTATGGTGATTTTTCCATCTTTGTTTATATCCGATTGAACCATTTTAGAATCCGTCTGATCTACTTTGTTGGAGAATGATATGTAGTAAGAAAGAACTTGGGCGATGTCTGTTATTGTTATCTTATTATCACCATTTATATCTCCTGCTTTTATATCTTCTGAAGTAAGATTGACAACGTCATTTATTGATTTTATTTCTACATTTTTAAATTTCCTTCCAAGATGAGACTCTCCTTTTACGCGGATTTCGTATCTTCCCGGCGTAATTTTTTGATTTGAATTGTCAATGTAAAAAGAGTAAATTCCGTTTTCATTGTTCTCTATTGGTTGACTTGATTGATAAATATTTTTTGAGTTTTGAAAGAATTCAACTGTTGAGTTTTGATAGTTTGCTTTTGAGGTAATTCCTTGAAATCTGATATCCACTCTTAAAGTGTTTGACTGATTGGGAGGAGTGGGGGTTGCTGTTGGAGAAGGAGTAGCGGAAGCACCAGCTCCTAGAGCTTTATAAGCATTTGTTCTTCCGCATTTCCAAAATTTGTCGGTTTTATCTATTTTATCAGCAGTATCACAAAGTTTTTGTTCTATTTGGGAGTTTGTGTAGTTTGGAAATTTCGCTTTAACTAAAGCAGCGACCCCTGCAACTATTGGAGCAGAAAAACTGGTACCTGACACACTTGTGTAGGAGCCGTTTTTATCGGTGGTTAAAATATCTACCCCAGGTGCGGCAATGTCCACCCACTGACCATAATTTGAAAAGTTTGCCTTGGAATCATTTTTGTCTGTTGCGGCTGCGGAAAAAACATGATCATATGCGGCGGGATACGCTTTTTTGCCTGATTTTTCATTTCCTGCAGCGGCTGTTATAAAAACTCCTTTGTTCCATGCGTAGTCTATTGCTTCTTTGAGAGCTTCGCTTGAGCGTGACGCCTCCCAACTGATAGTAATAATGTTTACTCCCCTGTCTGCAGCCCATCTTATTCCTTCTACGGCATCTGATGCTTTAACTCCTTTCTTGCCTCCTACTTTTACAGAAATTATTTTGGTATCATGCCCTACGCTGGCAATACCCGTATTGTTATTGGTAACGGCGGCTACGATTCCGGCAATCATTGTACCATGACCAACGGCGTCGTATTCCGAACCTCCGGCAAAATTTTTTCGCTCAATAACTTTTGAATTTAGATCGTTATGAAGAGCAACACCGCTATCAGCTACAGCAACTATCACTTCTGGCTTCCCTTTATTAATATCCCAAGCTTCTTCAGCCTTTATCTTTTTCAGGTACCATTGATCTTTGAATAAAGGATCGTTTGGTATGTAATTGTATGAATAATAATAATCAGGCTCTATGTATTCTATATTGTTTCCTTCTTCGTTCTTAATTTCTTCAATTGTTTTTTCAACATCCTCTTCTCTTGTATCCAAAGCATATATTCTTGGTGATATCCTTCGAGGATTTGCCTTTTCACGATCGAATTTTTTGAGGCTGGAAAATTGAGCTTGAGTTTTTTCAGTCTTGTATTTGATGATAATACCTTCGGGCTTTGATTCTTCTTTTCCAATTCCAATATTTTCTTCTGTGGCGGCTTCGCTTTTTTCTAGTTGTTTGTATTTAATTCTTTGGACAGTCGCAAAAACAAGAATGGTAGAAAGAAGAATACCTAGAATTATTAAAAGATTAAGTTTATGATTTTTCTTGGACTGATTTATTTTAATTCCTCTTCTCATTATGTTTTATCTTCTTAATTTTGGTCTAAAATTTTTTTATTTGCAATAAGTAGATCCAATTGGAATGGCACTCCACAGGTTGCAATATAGAACAAACAACATAGAACATAGAACAACGCAACGCGAGCAACCAACAA
>DYLN01000244.1 GCA_020722085.1 Melioribacter roseus | reverse complement strand
TCATTTCAAGATTTGAATATTTGGAAAGAAGCTCATCAATTAACTCTGGAAATTTACAGAATTACAAAGAATTTCCCAAAGGATGAGACTTATGGATTAATTTCACAATTAAGAAGAGCCTCTTCTTCAGTTGCTAGTAATATTGCTGAAGGCATGGGCAGAAATACAACTAAAGAATTATTAAACTTTGTCTATAATGCAAGAGGTTCACTATCAGAGGTAATTTATTATTTGCTTTTAAGTAAAGATTTAGGTTATATCAAGGTACAGGATTTTGAAAATTTAAACAAAAGATACAATGGATTAGCTAAAGGGATTAATGTGTTTATTTCAAAATTGAAAATTAAAATAGCTTAATAACTTAATTACTAAATCACTAAATCACTTATTCACTTTCTTTAGATTGCGGGGTCGTCTAATGGTAGGACAACTCCCTTTGGAGGAGGAAATTGTAGGTTCGAATCCTACCCCCGCAGCCAGATAGGATGTTTTTGAAAATTTGATGCGAGAGTTTGCGCCGAGCCCTGACTGCGGCAGCGAGAACGGCAAGCCCCAAAAATGAGCGGCTTCGCCGCGTTCATAAAAACTGCAAAGAACCAGAAAAATTTCGGCTCGAACCACATTTTACCAAAAGAAAATTTTTCATTATTATTAAAAGGTCGAAAATATAAACTTAATTTAATTAATATAAATTATGAACATGAAATATATTTTAATCGTTGTTATTCTGGCCGTCCTTGTTGTCGGCGGGATTTTATTTTATCAGTATCAATTTAAATCGGAAATCAAACTAGCACCGGCGGGCGAAGGATTACCCGGCGGAGAAAAACAGGATACTGTACCATCTAAACAGGAAGAAGTAATTCCCGGGAAATATATAACGATAAAGGAACTTAGAGAGAAGGGTTTCGGAAAAAATTTAGAAGGTGCTGGAGGCGCTGGGGTACAAGAACCAACTGGATATTTTATCTTCCCTTCTCTGACAGATTATGGAGTTGTCGCCTTAAATGATAATTATTCTAATCTATATTTAATTGAAGAGAATAAAAAATTAACCACTTTAGTTTCCGTATCCCCTAATCATTTAACTGACTATGTAACCTCTCCTGATCGAAATTTGATTGGTTTTAAATTAATAGAGGCCGCTCCACAACAAGGTCAATCCCCAGTAGTTTATAGGTTATTTCCAACTGGTCGAAATTTAGTTTATCTTACGGAGCCAAATCCTTCAACAGGTGGAGCAACTTTTTCCAAAGATAAAGTCGCGTTTACGGTTGGTAACAAACTCTACATATTTGACTATGATAAAGACGGAAATATATACCCTTCTTCTCCTGACCAATCCCCTTTCGACTTAGGTGCTCACTTAAATTTAGAAGGTGGCCTTCCAACTTTCACTCCAATTTCACCGGATGGCCAATTTGTAATTATTAGAGATGCTGATGAACAACTTTGGATTGTAAATTTTAGAACATGGGATAAATTCCAATTTACTGACGGAAAAATGGCTTATTTCAATCCAGTTTGGTCACCTGATGGGAAAAAAGTTGCCTATCAAGGACTAAATGGTTGGCTGAGGGTTTATGATTTAAATACAAAAACTACTTACAGTTTTGGCAATATCACAACAGGTAAGTCGAGTTGGGCTCCAGATAGTGAATATCTAATTTTCCATCTTAATCAAATCTTGGAAGGTAGGAAATTTATAAATTCAGATTTATTTCTTGCGAAATTTGATGGAAGTAAAATTGTTCAGTTGACTGATACAAAAGACAGATTTGAAATGGATCCAAGTTTTTCAAAGGATGGGAAAAAAATTGTTTTCGGAAATTATGTTTCAGGAGGAGAAATTTACACAGGTGAATTTGAAAACTTTGAATTGAAAGGAATTAGAAGATTATATCCCTAAATCCTTTCACAACGAGGCACAGGAAAAACTTGAAATTGTCAAAGAACGCGGCGAAGCTGCTCATTTTTGGGCTTGTCGTTCTCGCCGCCGCAGACAGGG
>DYLN01000089.1 GCA_020722085.1 Melioribacter roseus | reverse complement strand
ATCCACGAGCTAAAGCTCGTGGCAATTCCAATTAACATTCTGCGTAATGTGAGTTTATTAAATTGAAGTGGGTAGTACCCGGGAAGTTTCTGGTTCGCAATTATTCTAAAAAGTCTATATTAAATAAACTCGCATAAGAAAAAAGTTTTCTTATTTTTGCCGGAAAAGCTGGAGGTATGTTATGCAAAGAATAAAGCTGTTATTTATTCTCTGGGTTTTGTTATCATTCTTAAACTCTTTTGGTCAAACTAACGAAATAAAAAATTATAGCGGTAAATCCGCTGAGTATTGAAAGAGATAATGAAACACTTTCACTTGATTGGAATAATTACATGAAAGAGTTCTCTTTGAAAATTCAATCTTCAATCGAAATAAAGTTCTAAGTTCAATATTCAACAGTCGTGTATCCAGAATCCAGTATATTGTATCTAGTATCATCCATCACCGGATATTGATGCTTACTTAATGCTTTCATATATTTATTTTAAAAGCAAAAGACTCTTTAATGAAACTAATTAGTTTCAATAAAAATAGGTTTCTTCGCAAACCATTTACAAATATTGTATTTATTTTTTTGCTGCTGACTTTCTTTCTGATCCTATCCGGTATTTATTACTATAATTTTCAGAGGATGAAAATTGTTGAGGAAAGATTTGATTATCTGCTGTCAAATGCAGATTTCAGGTTATTCCAGATTGAAGAATGGCTAAGAGGAAATTATGCTGAATTAGAAGTCTTAAAAACGAGTTCTCCGCTTACCAATTATCTGCTGCGCAGAGGGTTTTTAAATAGAAACGATAGTAATTACATACAGAATTGGTTTGAGGTGTTAAAAAAATATTACAAATACGATGCGGTTATTTTGCTTGATGACAAGTTAAATATTATTTTGAATGAAAGCGGAGACAAATTCAAAATCTCAAGCGTAGATTCTATGCTTTGCAGTGAAGCGTTGGATTCCAGCAGTGTACAGTTTTCGGATTATATTGTAAACACAGCTTCCGAAAAGGAAATAAAATTCTATGTACCGTTGAAGGAGAAGTTATTTTCTTCGAAAAATACAGGGGTTTTAATCTTAATCCAAAAACCGCAAAAAATTTTCAACCCTATTTTGAATAATTACATAGATAAATCCCAAACAATGGAATCGTTGCTAGTAAAGTCACTTGATGACAGCGTTTTTTATTTGAATAACCCGAGATTCGATTTTCCTGAAACTGGGAGTCTATCAAACCGCTATAGAAAAGCATTAATACAAACAAGCGAAATGAAAGAAAGAAAAGGTTTTTATGACGGGGTTGATTATAAAAACGACGAAGTGATTGCCAGAATTCAAAAAGTCCCTTCTACGACATGGTTTCTTATAACTAAAATAAATAAGACGGAATTCTATGAACCGGTTAATAAACTTGCTGAAATGGTTGTTCTTGCAGTTTTTTCGCTTGTACTTTTATTTGCATTGATACTCTTTTTTATCTGGAGGAAAAATATTGCTGCTAATATAAAGAAAGCCTACAGTGCGGAAATAGAAAAGCATAAGCTGGAAAGTCGTTTTCAGTCAGTTGTTAATAAAGTAAAAGACATAGCAATTTTTATTTTGGATCGTGATGGAAAAGTTATATCTTGGAATGAAGGCGCCGAAAAAATGGAAGGATATTCTTCAGAAGAAATTGTTGGCAAACATTTTTCTATTTTTTATACTGAAGAAGAACAGCAGGGTGATAAACCTTCTAATATTTTGAGAGAAGCTCTCCTTTCCGGCAATGCCCGCGATGAGGGCTGGCGGATTAGAAAAGACAATTCTACTTTCTGGGCAAACGTTATTATTACTTCGCTTACGGATGTTAACGGCGAAGTCTACGGGTTTTTAAATATTACACACGATCTGACTGAAAAAAGAAAAGCCGAAGAAGAAATAAAAAGATCGCGCGATTTTTATTTGAAATTATTAGATGATTTCCCGAATCCGGTCTGGCGTTCGGATCCCTACGGAAAATGCAACTATTGTAATAAAGCATGGCTTAACTTTACCGGTCGGAAAATTGAGCAGGAAATTGGCAACGGCTGGACGGAAAATCTGCATTCCGAAGATAGAGAAAGAGTTCTTAGAGATTATTATGATGCACACAAAAAACGAATAAATTTTGCTACCGAGTTTAGACTTAAAAATTCTCACAATGAATATCGTTGGGTTGTTGATTTTGGAATTCCGTATTACGATTTTGAAAATAAATTTATGGGTTATCTCTGCTCATGCTATGATATAAATGATAGAAAAAAATACGAAGAAACAATCAACACTTTGCTGAATATCAGCGAAAAACTGTATTCTTCTTTGGAAATTGATCAAATATCCGATTCGCTTGTAACTGAATCAATAAAACTTACTGATGCTGAAAGCGGTTTTGCAGCCATAAAAACTGAGGAAGGATTTTTATCAAAAAGGTATTATCATCTGGATCACTGGGAATATTTCGATAAAGTTTACTTATTTGAAGATCCGCTCCCTAAAAGATTTATTGCCGAAAAAACAAGTTTTATATGTGCCTTTCCGTTTGAAGATTTTTTGACGGATGGAGACCTTCTGAATAAATATAATATCAAACAAATTTTATCGACACCGTTGTTTGGATCTGCCGGAGAATTAATCGGTTTCTTTGAGTTACACAACAAACGAAACAACAAAGTTTTTGACAACGACGATGTGAATCTTTTGCGAGGTGTTGCCAGAAACGCTTCTATTTCAATCACAAAATCACTTACCTATGAAAAACTTAGAAAAACAGAATTTCGTCTGCGAAGCTCTGAATCCGAATTAAGAAACCTTGCTGCTCAAATTCAATATGCGCGCGAGACCGAAAGACAGCATATTGCAAGAGAAGTGCACGATGAATTGGGACAGCTGCTGACAGGAATTAATCTGAATATTTCTCTTCTTACTGAAATGCTTGAACAAAACGAGAAAACCACAGTAAATGAAATTCTAGACGAATTACACTCCGTGCAGAAGTTCGTTGATAAAGGTATTCAAACAGTTAGAGATATTTCTAGCAGTCTCCGCTCTTATGTTCTGGATCATTTGGGACTTATTCCGGCGGTGCGGGAATACTGCCGAGAAATTGAAAGAATCAGCAATATAAAATGTAATTTGACTTCTCCCGAAAGAGCGTTCAAAGGGGAGGGTTCCCACGAGAATGAATCACTCAATTTTAATGACGAAGAGAACGTTGCTATATTTAGAATAATTCAGGAAGCACTAACAAACGTAATAAGGCACGCCGAAGCAACAAAAATTGATATCAAAGTTTCACAGTCGCAAGAAAATCTTGAAATTGTAATTTCCGATAACGGAAAAGGAATGGAACAGAATCATGAGCATTATTCCAACTCTATGGGTATTTTAGGCATGAAAGAAAGAGCTATTTTTCTCGGAGGTAAGTTAAACATAGAAAGCAAAAAAGAGAAAGGTACAAATATTACTCTTCTGGTGCCTTTAAAACAAAAATCGGAGAAAATATGAATATTGCAATAACCGACGACCATGAAATAATAAGAGAGGGACTTAAAAAAATTATTGCCAAACATAATGATTTGAATATAGTTGCAGAAGCATCCAATGTTCAGGAATTGACAACTGTTCTCGATAAAAATAATGTCGATTTGGTAATTCTTGATATTTCCCTTCCCGAGAAAAGCGGTCTGGACTTTATTGAAGATATTAAACAGCGTAATCCGAAAATAAAAATTCTTATCTTCTCAATTTTCCCGGAGGAAAAATTTGCCAAGAGAGCACTCAGCATGGGAGCTGACGGATATATAAGTAAAAATGCAAAGCCAAGTGAAATTATTGAAGCGATTAGAAAAATAGAAAGCGGCGGCAAATATATTAAAACTGAATTGCTGGAAGAACTTTTTCTGCGTCCGGCTGGTGCCGGCTTAAAAACAGCACATGAAATTCTTTCGAACAGAGAATTCGAAGTTCTGAGGCACCTCGCTAAAGGTCGTAAAATTGGTGAAATAGCTGAAATACTCGGACTTAGTGTTAATACTATTGCTTCGTACAAAACGCGTATTCAAGAAAAATTGAACATCAAAACAACAGCTGGACTGATACGATACGCAATTGATAACGACCTGGTGGAAAAATATTAGAGATGAAAAATAAAAGATCAAAGATCTGTCCAACGAAGTCCTAATGACGAAGCCAGAGGGAAGATGGATAGCAAGATGAAAGTTGTTGTCTTAGTGTGTGCGAAAAGATGGCATCTTTAAACATTGCGATAAGATTTCGAAAAAGATGCAATCTTTACCCCTTCTTTTCATCTGGAATAAATTCTCAATAATCAATACTCAATAATCAATGTTCAATTGCCCTTGCCCTGACATTCCCCGCAGGCTTGCCTCGCTCTGCAGTTGGAGCGGGCGGGACAGGTTTGTTGGGGGTTGAATATTGAGAGTTGAGAATTGAAAATTGAATATTGAAAATTATTTTTGCTTTCTATGAATAAATTCTCAATAAGCAATACTCAATAAACAATATTCAATTGACTATTGACAAATGACGACCATTTATTTTGTACTTTGATCTTGGTTCTTTAATCATTCACTTGTTTACCTTGTAGTGAAAACGACCGCATACTTTTCCAAAAAAACACTGCATACAACTTCCTTTCAGAGATTTACTTTTATCTCGAAATAAATGTCGGTTTTGAAATGACGATATTAATGGTAGATGGTCATGAAATACTGCGGCAGAAATTGATCAGGTACTTGGAACTTGAGAACAATTTTGAAATTATTTATGAAGCAAATACAGTCAAAACTGCCAGGGCAATTTTACAGCAGGAAAAGATTGATGTTCTGGTGCTTGACATTCAACTGCCGGATAATTCCGGTCTGGATCTGGTAAATTTTTCGCAAAAGTTGTTCTACAAACCAATCATAATTCTTTGTTCAAACTATGTGTTTCCGCAGTATCTGAATATATATGATAATTATTCGGTAAATTATTTCTTCGATAAATTTTCTGAGCTGCACGAAATGAAAGCTCTTATTAAAAAAATAGTCAATGAGTGTAAAAGCAGTGGCAGTGTGATTATTAACAAAGATAAAAATTAAAATGAGGAGGCGAAAATGAAACGTTACATTTTCCCAATAAGTATCTTTGTCCTGGTTATCCTGATAACTTTATTTATAAATTCCTGTAATAATGAAATTACAGAGCCTCAGTCCGCATTCGACGGCAGCACTTACGCCGCTTTAAGAAAAATTACAGACAACAGTCCGTCTGTAAATTCGTTTACGCCAAACTACAATGAAGAAGAAGCAATGGCTTTTTCCAATTCAATGGCAAAGGAAATTTATCCATTTAAAGTCGGTCAGAAAATGACGAGGACAAGCAGAGTGTTAACCCTGCAAAAAGATAGTACTAAGGCTGTCGGAACTTTGGTTGACACTTTCGAAGGTCAATTGATAATAGCGGGAACATTTCAAAAGCCGACTATTGGTATACATTCAAAAGTAGATACAGTCATAGAAAAATCCTTTACCACAACAATTTCGCGTTTGATAAAATATGAAAGAGTGGATAGCACAGGCAACGACACTCTTGACTGGAAAATAGTGAGCATCTCCTTGCCTGCCGGGGGGACGGAAGGAGATGATCTCACTATTCAAAAACTCACTTTAACTGCTCAGGACAGTACTTCGGTAGTGATCGAAAATCCTAATGCTTATTTCTTCGATGTTGGCAAAGATAAAGACAAAGATTTTGATAAAGATGAAGAAAATGAAAAAGAAGAATGGGGTGACTTTAATTTAAGATTGAATGCGTGGTTTAATTTGCTGCATTATAAATGGTGGAAACTGCACACTTGGTTTAAAAAACATCAGCGGGTAACACTTAGCGTAGAAGTATTGAGTAATTCGAGTGACCCGGACGTGCTTACGCTAACCTACGGAGCTTCAGTGAACTGGAAATTTAAATCGAAAGTAAAATTTGATCTTGTCTCTACGGCACAAGAAGGCACTTCTTACAGAAAAGTCTACGAAACTAAATGGTATACAAACGGCCTGCCTGGAAGAAAACATGCAGTGATTAATGCTTTACCCCGCTACTCGGTTTATGATTCCGACAGTACCGTGGTTGAGAAAACCTGGGGTATACCGTACAAAGTTCAATAATTCTGTCAGAGATTATTAATTAAATTAAAGGAGGTACCATGTCACAAATAAAGAAAATATTTTCAATGTACATTTCGCTACTACTGTTTTTCGCTTTTTTATTTATTGCACCAAATAATATTTTGGCAGGACCTGAAGCTGAAATTAAAGGCTCAATTCAGGCTAAATCAGATTCAAGCATTACCGTTAATAATGTGGAAGTTTTTGTAACTACTTCAACAAAATTCGAAAGTGAGATGCATGTAAACCTGACTTTCGATTCCCTCAAAATAGGTGATTATGTAATTGTGGATGTTGAAATAAATTCTAACGGAAAGCTTACGGCTTCTTCCATAAACTTGATTAATTCCCATTCCAATACCTTCTTTCAATTGCATGGAACAATCACCGCAATTTCTGATAATTCATTTTTTGTAAACGAAACCGAAGTGCTAGTCGATTCAAATACAATAATATTAACACAATTCCACTCTGGAATTAAGTTTTCTGATCTGAAAGTTGGCGACGAGGTTACTGTTAAAGCAACCCAGACAGGCAGCAATGCTTATCTTGCTGTTTTTATAATGGTAGAAACTGAAAATTCAGAACAAGAAGTTGAATTGGAAGGTAAAATTGAAGCATTAACCGACAGTTCATTAACAGTTAACAACACAGTGTTTGTAGTTAACAGCAGCACAATTATAACCTCCGAGGAACACGGTATGCTTACCTTAAATGATCTGACTATAGGTATGAAAGTAAGCGTGCGCGGATTCTTGAGAGAAGATTCAACCTATACTGCGCTTTTAATAAAAGTAGAAGACGAAGATCTTGCAGAAACGGACCTCGAACTTCACGGGGCAATTTCCATGGTTGATTCAAACAGCATTGTTGTAAGTAATGTAAGATGTTATGTTGATTCAAGCACGGTGATCTTTTCGTATAACGGGTCGTTATTAAATTTATCCGATTTACAAGCCAGCTATGTTGTTGAAGTTAAAGCAGTGTTACAGACAGATGGAACCTATAGAGCCGTTCGAATAAAATTGCTGAATGACATGAGGGAAGAAGAAATTGAAATACACGGAACAATAGATGCAGTAAATTCAAATAATATATCCGTCGGCAGTTACACAATATATATAAACAGTGAAACAAAAATTTATTCTCAAACCGGACAAACTTTATCTTTCGGGGATTTAACTGCAGGTATGTATGTTAAAGTCCACGCCTTCGTACAGATGGGTAATTATTATGCCTCAATAATTAAAGTAAGAGACCAGAACAAAACAAAAATAAATGTGACCGGTGCAATCGACTCTATTGAAGGAAATAATATAACTGTACGGGGCGTGGTTTTTCTTACCGATGCAAATACGGAAATTCTAAGCAGCGATCGTACACCTATGGCATTAAGTGATTTGAAAGCCGGACAAATTGTAAGCGTAAGAGCAGTTCTTCAATTAGACGGAACTAAATATGCGGTACAAATAAGAGTAAACAGCTACTGGCGTTCTGCCGTGATTGTTGAAGGACCGATTGATAGTTTGTCCGGGAACTCAATCAGTGTTTCGGGGAGGACTTTTCTGGTTGACTCGTCTACTGTTGTCATTGGAAACGGAACAGGAATGATTGATTTTGCAAGTTTGACGTTAGGATTAAATGTTGAGGTCAAGGGAACATTTGATTCAAACGGTATACTGAAAGCAAGATTGATTAAAGTTCATGAAGATCATGAATATGAAGTGCAGGGTAAGATCGATTCTGTAGGTACGACAATGATTGTAGTAGCCGGCTTAACAATTTACACCGATGAAAACACAGTTTATTACGATGAGTTTGATAATCTTGTAACATTTGACAGTCTTAAAACCGGTCAATTTGTTGAAGTTCAATACACAAAAACTGCATTGAATGAAAACCTTGCCGTAAAGATCGAAATTGAAGAACAACCTGGTTCTGTTGAATTTTCCGGTCTGGTTACTTCCAGTTCTTCTGGCAGGGTGAATTTTTCGAATATGTCGTTTTCAATTAGCAGCAATACTGTATTTATAAGTTCGACCTACACACCAATTTTATCTTCGCAGATTAATGCCGGTCAAACTGTTTATGTCTGGGCTTCCACTGATCAAAATGGAAACTTAGAAGCTCAACAGGTGCAGGTAATTTCAGGTGAAGTAACTGAAGTTGCCGATAAAGGTAAAGAAAGCAAGGTGCCTGCAGAATTTAGGTTATTCCAAAATTATCCGAACCCATTTAACCCTACAACTAAAATCAGTTTCACTTTAGCGGGTAACGATAACGTTACGTTAAAGGTATATAATGTTATCGGGCAGGAAGTTGCAGTTCTTATAGATGGAAGACAACTAAGTGCAGGCCAACATGTTGTTGACTTTAACGGAAGTAATCTATCGTCGGGTGTTTACTTCTATCTCTTGAAAGCAGGAAGTGAAGTTCAAATTAAGAAAATGATTTTACTGAAATAGTTTTTAGGCAACATGGGGGATAAAATGAAAAGGCAGTTTTCTAATATAGTTCTTCTTTTTTCACTTGCTGTAAATCTGGTTTTTTCGCAGGAGCAGTATGAAAATAATGCTTCCAGCCTTCAAAAGGCTGGAAGCATTAAGGTTGAAATACAATCTGTTGAGGGAAGGAATTATTCTGTTATATCTGTAGAGAAAAAACTTGCTGTTTTCATTTGGGCAGATATTGTCAATGAGAATAATATAAATAAATCTGTTGATGTAGACAGTAAGTTAAATTTCGTAAATGTATATGATGATGCATGCGTTAATAATTGTTACTGCATAAGACTTTCTTTAATAAAAATAAAGGCAGCAATGATTGCAACGTATGTTTATCGCGGTTATGTTATTTCAGCTTTTAACGAAACACATGAAATAAATATAATTGGTGTACAATGTTTCTACATTAAAAACAGAAATTCTTTCCGGCAGCGTATGTCCTTTGCCGGAGACGGACTTCAGCCTGCAATTTATGTGATCAAAAAATAAAAGCAGTTTGTTTTACAGTAATTTATGTCAATATGAGGTAATAACATTATGAAGATATTCAGATTAGTGGATATAACAGACGAAGACGTTTATTGTTTTAAAATTCGTTTAAACAGATTGTCTATTATTGTTACGAACAGGCTGGCGCCGCCTGCTAAATGTCAGGCAGAACTTGATTCAATTAAGAAAAATAAAATAAGTACACTCCCCGCTTTTTTTGATGCAGTACATAATAAATTACAAAAACAGCTTGACGAATGGATTAAAGATTCAAAGGATGATTATGCTGTCACTAAAGTCAATCTAAAAAGTTCTGAAAATAAAAAAGATTATTACTCAAGACTGTTTACTCTGCCGGTAATTTATAGTACAAAGCAGAATAAAGCGGAGCCCCAAAAATTTAATTTGTTTAAGCCGGGAATCGAGAACAGACGATTCAATTGATAATAAAAAAGACTGGATGAAGGAAGTCGGGAATACGATGAGAATGCCTACGCTGGCTGCTGTACTTATGATTTCTTTTTTAATTTTTTCCTGCAGCAGTATTCCAACTGAAGATACAATCAACGGCGGATTTGAAAAAGAAAGCGACAACGAACCCGAAGGATGGATTTCAAATTTACTGCCGCAGATTAGTGATTATGTTAAATTCACAGTTGATGATAATACGTTTCACAGCGGAGGCAGTTCATTTTTGATTGAGCTTTCCAAATCGCAGCCCGAAAAACAGACAATCTATAAATTAACAAGAAGACTGCCGGGTTTTGAAACTTCCGTTGTATATGAATTACAAGGCTGGATAAAAACAGAAAATATTAAGAACTCTCCCTTTTTAGAAGCTCAGTGCTGGAGTCAAACTACGATGCTTGGCTATGCTTCTTCAAAAAAAATTATGAATATTACCGGCACAACCGATTGGAAATTTGTCAATGCTGTTTTCCGTGTACCTAAAGAAACTGTGAAAATACTAATTGTACTTGGTGTTCCGAGTACGAAAAATAATAACGTCAAAGTCTGGTTTGATGACATACAGGTTAAAAAGGTTAGGTAAGAAGTTTTAAGAGCAAAGACTAAAATGCAAAGACTCGAGAGTAAAGATCAAATTACGAAGTAAGAAAATCAAGAGACAAAGAGCAAAGTACAAAGTAAAAGTATTTAAAGCATCCAGTATTCGGCATCTAACATCTAGAATCAAACGCTATCTCCGATCTTTTTTCCCGCAGGGTAAATAAAGTTCGTAATAATTCGATAATGAATTGAAGAAATGTCGTTTTTTCACTAAACCGACTTAAAAATGAAAGATGAATTTGCCGATATAAATATTAATTCGAATGAATATCAAACTGAAATGGAGGAGAGTTTATCTCTTAGATTTAACAGTCTCGCAAAAAAAATTTTACTGCAGGGTAATGAATTATCGGCGCAACTCTTAATTAAAAAGGCAAATAAATTTTATTCTTTGATTAGAGGCTACTCCGATTATGAATTCTTTTTAGAATTGAAACGTGCTTACCTTTTTTGGCAGTTCAATTCTCCGCTTAACAAGGCAGTAAAAGACTCCCTTAAATTAAACAGTGCTTCAAATTCCGAAAACAGTGCCCTTTCAGGATTAAACGAATTATTCATTAAATGGTCTTTATCGAACTCCGCAGAAGAAAAAGAAGTTCTGGCTAAATTGATTATTGAACTGATAGATAAAAAAAAATATCTAAAAAACTTTTTAAGCCTTGTTTTTAAATCTGCGGTTCATATCTACAGTAAACTTTACTTTGATCCCAGTGCTGCCGTAGATTTATTATTTCAGGCGGCAGATTATACACATAGACTAAATATTACCAACGAACAGAAAGAAGAATTAAACTATTATTTGCAGTTATTCAGAGGCTTCGCACAATATTATGATCAGCAATATGAAGCGGCATCACATGAATTTGAAAAAGCCAGTCTCGAAGGAAAATCTAAAACTAATGCAAAGTTCTATAAAGCGTTAACCGACATTAAATTATTAAATTATGATTCAGCATCGTCTATTATCAAGAATTTATTTGATCTTGAGATAGAGAGGTTTGCCGATGCCATTAAAAACAAAAACAGGGTTCTTTTTAGACTTGCAGTAGAAGAAAACATAATAAGAAATATTTTTTTGTATGAAGAATTCGCCCAACTTACGGAATATATCGAGTATGAACTAACAACAAGGTCTGAATCGGCAGACCAGTTATATAAAATGTTAAAGAGCAAGCTTGTAGACATAGGACACATCGATTTTACCGTTAAGCTAGATGAAAAACTTTTTTCTGGAATTAAATTTATACGGAGTACTATATCGGAGCACAGCAAAGCCGATCCCGTTTTTTTAATGACCATAAAATTATTTGAAGAATTTTTCAACGATGAAGTCAACCTAATTATTGAATTTATTGACCAAAAGTACGAATCAGATATAAGCGAAAAACTTTTATTGTTCGACAATGAAATAGAAGAAAGCACTAAAGCCATTATCCAACTTGAACGGGAAATAGAAACGAGCAAACAAAATATTAAGAAGAAATACGAATCGGTGGTAAAGTCTTATAACGATGAGATAAATGCAGCTATCGACACATACGAGGGAAAAATAAAAGAAGTTGATAACAGTAAACGTTACGACCCGGCAGAAGGACTTAAAAGCGGATTAATGTACAACATATTTTTTACAGTGATTATTTTTCTTGTTATATGTTTTGCCAGCTACACTAACTATAATGCTGAAGCTAAGGACTTTAAAGAAGCTCTTTCTCCGGTATTAATTTTGGGATTAAAGTGGGCTTTAATAACTTTTTTGATCGGACTGCTCTTTACCTTTTTTAGCATATTAGGCAGCATCATGGAAAAAAACAGGCTGAAGAAAAGGTATATGAACAAAATTGATTATCTCAGTCAAAAAAAAGAGTCGGATGTAAAACAAATGCAAAAAGAAATGGAAGAGATGCAGGAAACAGTAATTAAAAAATGGAAACAAAAAATTGCACTTCATGAAAGCAGAATTGAACAGGTTAAGAAGGAAAGACAGATAAAAGAAGAAGAAATTCGTAAGGAAACCGACAAAACTAAGCAGTCAGAAATAACTCCGCTAAGAAATTTGTTAACCCTTTACTCTGGCTAATAATAGCCCAATACCTAATATAGACCGCTGTTGTTACCTTAAAATTGCTTTTTTCTCAGATTTTTATTTGGTACAAATTTAGGAAGTAAGTAACCAAATAAGCTTAGGCGTTATGAAGAAAGTAGTTACAATTACCGGTATTCGTCCCGACTTTATTAGAATGAGCAAAGTTTTTGAGAGGCTCGATAAGGATTTCGAACATATAATGATTCATACCGGTCAACACTACGATGATGAATTGAGCAGGATTTTTTTTCGACAGCTTAAAATACGTAAGCCCGATTTCACATTAGCCACCGGCAGAAACAGTAATAATCATTACGAACAGCTCTCTTATCTTTCTAAAGAAGTTATTAATCTGCTGAAACGAAAAAAAATAAATCCGGACGTAATTTTATTTCTCGGAGATTCAAATTCTGTTTTAGTGAGTGCCCCTTTATTTAGTCCGCCCTTAAAAAGCATATAAGTCAATAAAATAAAGAGGATTAAAAAAAAGGCTAAAAAAATAAATGCAAGGTATAACAAATCTTGCAAATTATTATGATAAAAAAGAAAGAAAAAAAATCACAAATCAGCATGTTCTTCTCATTGAAGGATACTTTAGATCAAAAGCATCCGTTATACATATTGTCAGAAAAAATAAACTGGCAGCAGTTTAAAGAGGCATTCACCACACCTCTTTACTGTTCGAATAATGGACGCCCGGCATTGCCAATACGATTAATGATGGGGTTGTTGATATTAAAACATCTTCGTAATATTTCAGATGAAAGCGTAGTAGAGCAATACTCAGAGAATGTTTACTACCAATATCTATGCGGACAGAGTGAGTTTGTAGCAAAGGTATCTTGTGAGGCAAGTGAACTGGTACATTTCCGAAATCGCATAGGCGAGGAGGTGTAGAGTTGATATTAAAGGAAAGTATACGAATAAACAGGGATGATAGATTTGATCCGGATGTAAGCATAGATACGACAGTTCATGACTTGTCCCGACAAAGTCGGGGAAAAAACATCACCTACCCAACAGATAATAAATTACACAGAAAGATCATTACAAAATGTAAGGGGATAGCTGAGAAAGAAGATTTGCCTGTACGACAGAGTTACAGCAGAACGCTCAAGAAACTTTCGGTAGATAGAGGTTATAGAGAAGTGAGTAAAATAAATGAAGTAATAATTCAAAGTCCCAAACCATTTAACGATAAAACACAGACGAAATACAAGCAGAAAAAATTAAAGGAGCAATTCGGAAGAAGAGCAGCCATAGAGCCAGTGATTAGACATCTGAAATCAGACCGCAGGATGAAAAGAAATTATTACAAAGGGATAACAGGAGATTCAATAAATGTAATGTTATCAGCAG
>DYLN01000243.1 GCA_020722085.1 Melioribacter roseus | reverse complement strand
CAGTATAAAGGCGGAGAATATAGTCCCAATTATAAAAAAGGTATTTAAGATCAAATGAAAATGGTTCAAAGAAAAAATGGAACTAAAACAAGTTCTTTTGGAACCCCAGGAAGAATTAATCACGATTCTTCTCAGTTTTATAATTCCAGATTGTATGAAGGTTTAATTATGGATGATAAGGTAAAGCACATTGAAAATAAAATCCCATCTGAATTTTTAAATAAACATTTTTGTCATTCAAGTGAACACATGATTGAATTACCAGATAGCTCAGTCCATTTAATGATAACGTCACCACCTTATAATGTTACAAAGGAATACGATAATAATCTTAATCTTGAAGAATATTTATCATTGTTAAAAAATGTTTGGAAAGAAACTTATCGGGTTTTGGTTTCTGGTGGACGTGCTTGTATTAATGTTGCTAATCTAGGTAGAAAACCATATATCCCGCTGCACAGTTATATTATAAAAGACATGCTCGAAATTGGTTTTTATATGAGAGGTGAAATAATTTGGAATAAAGCTTCAAGTGCAAGTCCATCAACAGCTTGGGGAAGCTGGTTGTCGGCTGCAAACCCCGTTCTAAGAGATATTCATGAATATATTTTAATTTTTTCTAAAGATACTTTTACGCATAGCCGTAAGGGAAAAGAAAGTACAATTACAAAAGATGAATTCTTAGAATGGACTAAAAGTGTTTGGACATTTCCTGCAGTTTCAGCAAAAATGATTGGACATCCCGCTCCTTTCCCAGAGGAACTTCCTAGTCGTTTAATAAAATTATATTCGTTTAAATACGATGTAGTCCTTGACCCTTTTTTAGGAAGCGGTACAACAAGCTTGGCAGCTGTAAAGAACAGCAGGAACTATATTGGTTATGATACTAATAAAAAATATATTGAGTTGGCAAATAGAAGAGTTGCTGAATACAAGAGCCAAATAAAATTATTTTAAAGCAAATTATAAAAAAGTTGTTAAGAATTATCTCTAAATAGATGAGAAATAAAACATACATCAACATCCTTGTTTTATTTTTGTTTTGTACTGCAGAAAATTATTCCCAAACTTTCGGGTTCGGATGTCTCGGCCTAAGCGGTGTTTATGGCGGTATATCTCAATTTAATTATCAGGCTGACGGATTAAATGAATCGTTAAAAATAATTACAGCGGACAAAACCTCGGCTCAGAATAATCTGCAGTTCAAACAGGCTACCGGCTATCGTGTGGGTGCAAATATATTTAGAGCAAAATTCAAACATGTATTTCTTTCGGCTAAGGGATATTTTCAATTCCTTAAAGAAGAACACAGCTACTCACAATCCACTTCAAACGGAATTGAAAAAAATACATATAGATTGTCGCTAAATCATTGGGGCGTGGGCATCGACATCGGCATACCGGTATTTACTATTCTTGACCTTAAATTGCTTGAAGGCGGAGTAACTTTTTTTAATTCCGATTTTGTAAGTGAAGTTACAATTGAAGGCAGTACGCAATCCAATTACAGTGTTTCTCCGGATAAAACAAAAATCGGCTATTATGTCGGCGGCGGAATAATTTTTTATTTAGTGCCTGATTATATAAGCGTAGAAGGAACCGCAGCATATTCTTTTTTCCAGTTTGATAAAATGACAAACAACAGCGATGTAACAATTCCTGCAGAACACATAAATAAAAAATTTATTGAACAAGGCGGCTTTACGGCTGTAGTTCAGTTAAATATAGGATTTCCTTTATAGTTTTATGGTAACTATGTGTGCCGCTTACTAAACTTGACAAAGCTTCTATCATTGCAATTTGCCACTGCTTGGAGGCAAGACCCCGGCGAATCAATTCTAAATTATTTACCAGCGAACAAAAAAGTGAAATCGGTTACAATCTTTTATCAAAGTATTTCCTGAAATTTACAAAGTTCAATTAATCCAGATTGTCCATTGGGAAAATTTATCAATAACATGTTAGTAACAGAAGTTACGCAAAATGTTAATTGGAATTGCCACGAGCTTTAGCTCGTGGATTAATGAACACCCA
>DYLN01000242.1 GCA_020722085.1 Melioribacter roseus | reverse complement strand
TCGGTAGTTAGTCAGCGATCTTAATCCGTTTCTATTTTTTGCTTCTTTAAGTTTATGCTCACGAAATGCTTTAGCATCTTTGATATATTCTTGCCGTGCAGGGAAGCCGGAAGAAACTCCTCTTGTTCTTTTTGCGCTTGGATCATAGAACAGTACGTAAATTTCCCCGTTTTTTTTCGAATAACCCTTTAGGTAATCTAAGACTCATTTTGTATCCTCGTTAATTACTATTCTTTTTGTAAAGTCTAATTTGTCATTGACCGGGAAGCGATAACGAATATCAAAATAATTTTTGTACAGGATAATCTCTGCGATATTTCTTAGCACTAAGTCTTTTTTGCTTTTCTTATCAACAACAGGGAGTATATCGCCTGAAAAGTAGTAGTAGAAGTTCTCAAGCTGGTCGTGTAAATCTAGTGACGAGCTTAGAGCGCGAATGTCTGCTTCGCTAAGGTTTGGTTTCGATATTATTTTGTGAACACGGGAAATATGAGTGTTTAAGAGCAATTGCAGTTCCTTCTGTTTTTGTTCCCGTAATGCGGTAACGAATTTCTTGATAGCAAAAGTTTTTGAAAGCTGTATTTTTAGGTTAGTGATAACCAGTTGGTCGATGATCCTTTGCTGTACCAGTTTAGATTCAGGGCATTGAGAGTTCCCTTGTGTTTGTTTACGGGAACAGAGGTAATATTTCAGTTTTTGGTTTTGTTTAATTGTAACGGATGCTTTGACAGTTCCCCCGCAGTAACCGCAGACAAAGAAACTGCCGTGACCGGAAAGTAGATATTCTTCTCTTTCTTTTTTTGTTTTACGAATATCTGTTTGTCTTTCTTTTACATGAAGCCGGTCATAAACAGATTTGGGCAGGATTGGTTTCCAGTTGCCACGTTTACCGCTTTTAGGTTCGTAGCCTATATAAAACTGTAACCTCGAAGGAGACAGCATGAACTCAATCGCTCCCGTTGTCCACTTGCTGCCAATACGTGAAGGAATATTAGAGTTGTTTAGTTCGTTTGCGATTTTTTTTGATCCATAACCGTTGATAGCGAGCTTGAAGATTTTTTGTAGTGTTTGAACTTCCTGAGGGTTAGGGAGTAGTATTTTTTTTTCTTTATCGTAGGCATAGCCAAAAGGGATGCCTCCGCCTTGCCATTTGTACGTTGACATAGTTTCCCCTTGTTGTTAATGTGTAGTTGATAATTAGCAAACTAAGTATATTATCGAATTTCGAGAATATCTTCTACATAATGAAAAAATTTTTGCGAGAAAGCATAATAATAGGCCAGGTTCCTGATGTAAGTAAAATCACAATCAACGAACTGTCTGGTGTAATTCTTTTTCGCCTTTTCTTTGTAGTTTACTAAGTATTTTATGCCCGTCAACTTTAGTATTGGGTACCAAACATATGGGTCATAATTAGTATTTTGGTAGTCAAATAGTATTTCTTTACCGTTGGGGAAAATGTATTTAATGAAGTAGCTTCTACCTAAACCTCGGTGGAAAAAATCTATGGGATAATAGTTATAATTATAGAAGATATGGTCATATGTATTATTCAATAGCTGTAATGCCTTTACATCTATGTACAGATCGTAGCCCCCAGACATATATTTATTGACATCATTTGTGTCTTTATATAGAATCAAATTGTTCGTTTTGAGTACTATATATAAACCTTCGTTAGTAAATTCGGTCGCCAAAATGTAAATATCGAGGGTATCAGTATCGCCGAGAAAATTGTCTCCGGTTTTGTCTTGTATCACTAAATAATATTCCAGCCTTTCCTCAATTTCTTCTTTTAGGCGTTTATTTTTTAGTTCCTTATCGGGATAGTAACCATCCGTCATTAATTGCAATGAAACATTCCCGTGCCATGTATAACGGGAGCCGTTTTTGTCATAATAATATTGGCTATAAATAGTAGATACGAAAAGGAACAATAGTATGTAAATTTTCATTATTCCCTCCAAAATTATTAGTGTAAATTTTTAATAAAAGAAAAACAAATAATCAAGAGCACAAGGCATTTTTTTGTAT
>DYLN01000006.1:11977-57403 GCA_020722085.1 Melioribacter roseus | reverse complement strand
TCTTTAAGGAGAGGCTAGCCAAAGTAATTTTTGGCAGCCTCTGGATATTTTGTTTGCATTTTTATTACCAAAAATTTGATGGTATTTTTATGAAAAATTTGTTAAGAATAAGAAGAATGTGGTTCCCTTCACTCATAATACTTACTATATTTTATTCACAGTTAAACTGGGCACAAACAGGTAAGTTATCTGGCAGGGTCACTGATAAAAGTACCGGAGAACCCTTGGTTGGGGCGAATATTATAGTGGTGGGAACTACAATGGGTGCGGCTGCCGATATTGATGGTTATTATTCTGTTCTTAATTTACGTCCCGGAACATATACAGTACGCTACCAATACATTGGATATAATGCTGAAGTGGTTGCCAATATTCAGATTTCAGCCGACAAGACAACTTTTAATGATGTTCAGCTTAATCCGAGTACTATCGAAGCTCAAACCGTATATGTAGTTGCTAAAAAGCCTGTGGTTGAATTTAACCAGACTAGTTCGGTTAAAACCGTAACCTCAGAGGAAATAAGTGCTCTTCCCGTACAAAGTTTAACCGATATTATTAATCTCCAGGCGGGTATTGTTCAAGCCGGAGACGAATTCCATATACGCGGCGGAAGAGCAGGTGAAGTCCAATTTCAAGTTGATGGAGTAAGCATTAATAATCCTTATGATAATTCATCGAGCCTCTCACTAGACCGTTCAATTCTTGAAGAAGTATCGGTTGTCAGCGGTACGTTTGATGCCAAATACGGACAGGCAATGTCGGGAGTTATAAATGCAACATTAAAAAGCGGCGGTGATCATTTTGCTTTTTCAGGTGAAATCTACGGCGGCGATTATTTACCGTTAGATAACACTGATTATCCCAACAACCAGGATTTTCTGCCCCAGACTATTCAAAATTACCAGCTTACTGTCAGCGGACCTACTTTTTTCCCAAATACTACTTTTCTTCTAAGCGGAAGACGGTATTTTAACAACGGTTTTTTATATGGCGAAAGAAGATTTCTACCGACCGATACAAATGATATTGCTCGCGGAATAGTTTATCCTACCGGCGACAGGAAAAAAGTTTCAATGAGACCCTATAATGAATGGAGCGGGCAGTTTAAAATAACTAATAACTCTTTTGATAAAATATCAATAAGTTATGTCGGTATTATAAATGACCTTTGGGGCAAAAGTTATAATTTTGCTTTTAGATTGAACCCTGACGGCCAAAAAGACTGGAAGACTTTTTCTATCAACCACGGTATAGACATAACTCACACTATCTCAAGCTCGATGTTTTATAAAATCAGCTTGCGGCATAATTATTATGACTATAAAGAATATAAATACGAATCCATTTATGATCCGAGGTATTTGCAGGCTGACTATCCTAAAAGTATTACAGGTTATGAATATGGTGCTGTTATATCGGGTATCGATTACGGCAGAAATTCCCAGTTGACAAATTTTGGTCTCGCAAAAATCGATTTTACCTGGCAGGCTGACAAGACAAATTATATTGAAGCAGGTATCGAAGGGCAAACAAACCAATTAAAATTTGGTCCGCCGGGACAACTTGTGATACAATCCGACCCCAAAACGGGCATTGTAAAACTGCAGCCCAAAGAGATAGATCCGGTCGATCCTCGTTTTAAAAAGGTCGAAACATATTATCCCAAACAAGCAGCCGCATATATACAGGATAGAATTGAACTGGGAGATTTTGTTATTAGAGCAGGGTTAAGATATGAGTACTTCGATCCTAATGCGTACGTGCCGAGCAATCTGCAGAATCCTGCTAATTCAATAAAAAATGTTCCTGGATCGGTTCTAAAAAAAGCTAAGATTAAACAAACTTTAGCACCGCGTCTGGGGTTTGGATTTCCGCTAACCGATAAGTCAACGCTGCATTTTTCTTACGGTCATTTTTATCAGATGCCTCAATACAGTGCTTTATATCAAAATGCTAATTATCAGGTTCTCGAGTTTCTAACCGGAGGGGCTACATATACCCAGGAATATTTGGGCAATCCGGATGTTGGTCCCGAAATAACCGTGCAATATGAAGTTGGATTAAAGCAGGAGTTAAATGAAAATCTTGGTGTTGATTTGACTTTTTTCTATAAAGATATTAGAGATCTTCTGGGGACGGAAATTATCGAGACATATAATTTCGGACAATATGCAAGGAACACAAATGTTGATTACGGAAGTGTTTCCGGATTAACTTTTTCACTTGTACAAAGACCTTTCAAAAATTTCGGAGCTTCTGTTGATTATAGCCTCATATTTGCAAACGGAAATTCCAGCGATCCGAGAGAAACTGCTGATAGAGCATTAGGAGGTCAGGACCCGCGACCCCGGGATATCCCATTTAACTGGGATCAAAGACATACCTTAAATATTACCGCAATATATCAGGTGCCGGGTGACTTTTCTATTAGCACTATAATACGATATGCCTCCGGACAGCCTTATACACCCGAATTAGGAGTAGGTTTTATGACCGAACAGGAGAGGAATTCGGGCAGAAAACCAAGTTATACAACTGTCGATTTACGAGCCGAAAAATATCTCACTTTTGGCTTTGCAAATTTCAGCATTTTTCTACGCATAATTAATTTGTTAAATCAAAATTACAGCAACGGGTTTGTTTATTCAGACACTGGAAATCCCACAACATCTTTAACTTTACGACCTGGTGAGCCTCTTGACCCTAGCAGACTGAATGAACCCCGTAGAATTGAATTTGGCATTTCATTTAGGAGTAACTAAAAATGATGAGTCTCAAAAAAATATTGCCGCTCTTGAAATTTACTGCGGTAATCATATTTATCTTTAATTATAGTTTGATTGCCCAGTACCTTCCGGTTGTTCCCCAAGATCAAAGGGGCGGAGAAGACTACGTAAGACAGGGTACGCATGATGCGAATAGAATTAGAACCATGTTTTTTAATTACGGTATGGTTGGTGATTATCAAGTTAATCCCGACTATACGATTTTTCACTCAATGGAATGGCCAAAAGGCTCTCTGGAAAATTATACAGACGGCGTAACGCCGTTCGTTCTTGCCAAACTTCAGGAAAATGTTAAAGGTAAACTTCAAGATTTTTACATAATGGAAACAGGTTACCGTGAAAGAGAAGAAGTAAATCCTAAAACAGGAAGACTTCAAAGATTTAACCCGCGACCCGGGTTTCTTCAACTTAATCCGGCAATAAATATTGGTAGATCTCCCGCTGTAAGTTACGACCCGAGAACCTGGCCGGATAGCTGGCCGGACAAAGAAAACGATCCTGATGATCCGGGATGGAGAGGCAGCTGGAACGGATATTTTGGTAAAGAGCCGAATGCAGACCAGGAGAGTTTTTGTGTATATGATGATGACTATTATGGTAAGTGGAATTTCTATCCAGACTTTCGCGATAGTACAAGAAGAGGGATGGCGTTAAAAGTAGAGCAGCGGGGTTTCCAATGGTCTAATATTCAGGCAAGAGATGTTATCTTCTGGCATTATGATATTTCGAATGAAGGAACAACTGTTTATAATTATGATGTAATATTTGGTTTGTATAATGACTCCGGCGTTGGCGGTGGTTCGTTAAGTCCTTACGATCTTGTCTATGAAAGCGATGATGATGCCGCTTACTTCGATACTACAAACGGAATGAACCTTGTCTATACATGGGATTACAACGGTCATGGACAGTTTGGACCCACAGGTTACTGTGGATATGCTTACCTGGAGACACCCGGCAATGATACCGACGGAAGAGATAGCGATGAAGACGGTATTGTCGATGAAAAAAGGGACGGTGGTCCCGGTCAAAAAATAGAAGGACGTGATGCGATTTTGAATTATGTTAATAACCATTATAACATGGTAAAATTTGAAAAACATTATGGACCAATTGAACAGCGACCGGCTTATATTGCAGGGACTTGGTGGACGGGAGATGAAGACTTAGACTGGACATTGAATAATGATACCGGTGGTGACGGAATAAGAGGCACGCACGACACGGGCGAAGATGATGGTATCCCTACAGATGGTGAGCGGAATTTTGACAAAACAGATATTGACGAATCCGACCAGATTGGTTTAACCGGATTTAAATTAAATAGAATTAGGGTAGGAGCCGGGGCAATTGGTCAGACAGATGATATTGTATTTTACATGGATGCTAAAACATGGCCACAAAAATTATACAACATGTGGAGCGGACCAACTCCATTTGAAAACTCACTGGGTGTTGTAAATTATAATATAGGATTCTTTTTTGCTTCAGGTCCGTTTTATTTGAATACTGCAAAAAGAGAAAGATTTAGCCTTGCTTTAGCTTTTGGCGTTGATCTTTTTCAATTGAGAAAAACCGTTACTATCGTTCAAAGAATTTATAATGCTAACTATCAATTTTCCACTCCTCCGCCTTTGCCTACAGTGAATGCTTACGCTGGGGATGGGTTTGTCAGACTTACCTGGAGTAACAACTCAGAAGATGCGTTCGATCCGGTGTCGAATACAAACGACTTTGAAGGATATAAAATTTACCGCAGCACAGACGAAAGTTTTTTGGATCCTCAAATAATTTATGATGCTCAGGGATTAGGACCGATAGGTCACGGAAAGCCGCTGGCGGTATTTGATCTTGATAACGGAGTTCGTGATTACAGTAATATTTCTGTTGAAGGAATTCAATACTTCCTTGGTAATGACTCCGGAATTAAGCATGTATATACCGATACTACGGTAGTTAACGGTCAGCGTTATTTTTATGCCGTTACTGCTTACGACAGAGGAAACGAGGCGCTGGATATTTATCCTTCCGAAAATGCTATTTCTGTTAACCAGACTTTAAGAGGGGGTTTGATTCTTCCGAAAAATGTTGTTGAAGTTTATCCCAATGCTCAAGCACCCGGATATAAACCAGGTACTTATAGGAATCTTGAACATTCTCAGGGCTTTGGAAAAGGACGTGTGGAAATAGTAATTCCAAATCCGGATCTTGTTCCAAAGAATCATACTTTTGAAATTAGATTCAAATCCCCTAAAGATTCAATTAGAGCAAGCACTTATGAAATGTACGATGTTACCAACGGAAGAGAAGATACTGTTTTTGTTAACGGGAATGATTTGCTTGCTTTAGGCAGAGGTCCCGTAGGGTCGGGGATAATGCCCGTTATATTTACTTCCCCTCGTCTGGAAATAGATTCAGCTAATACTGGATTTTTACCCAGCAGTAAAACCAATATGGTCTTAGATGCGAGAATTACAAAAACCACAATTTCTTCAAATGCAGAACGACCTAACTATCCGGCAGATTATTCTATTATATTTGATGATGTGGTTGTAGATACTTCCGTTGCTGCACCCGGCGTGCCTGCCGTTTATACTAAATTCAAAATTATTGGCACAACCAAAGCGGGGGAAACATTTCCTGTAGATTTCAGGTTTTTTGATGCCGATGGGAATCAAACAATTAGTAAAGATAATGAGTTTATCGATATTCTTGCACTTACTCCAACTGGCAGCAGGCTGCCCGTCTGGAGGATAACTGTTAATGCAGTAATAGGACCTAAATATGAAAACGCAATATTCCCTCGAAAAGGAGATGTTTATCAACTTGCTGTCGCAGTTCCTTTTAATAGGTCCGATGTATTCAGATTTGAGACTGATTCTTCTTATATTGATCAAGCAGCATTAAAAAATGGTTATAATGAAAAACCTTATGTTGTACCCAACCCTTATTTAGGAATGGCGTCGTTTGAGCAGGCTCCATACGCACAATCCGGACGCGGCGACAGAAGAATCGAATTTCGGGGTCTGCCTCAGAATGCAACAATCCGAATATATACTATTAACGGAGAATTAGTTCAAACGCTGCATCATGATTCGGGCTTCCAGAATTATGTAGCATGGAATTTGCGTTCTAAGGATAATTTAGAAATAGCTCCGGGACTTTATATCTACCATGTTGAAGCTCCCGGCGTGGATGACTACATCGGTAAATTTGCAATTATTAAATAAGAAAGCTCACGAGATCAATATGAAAAATCTTTGTATAATATTTGCGTGTTTGCTTCTTTTCGTACCGGTCAATCGACTTTACAGCCAGAGTAAAGTTGGAACTACAATTGGGCAATTCTTAAAGATAGAACCAAGTTCCAGATTGGTTGGTTTAGGGAATGCCGGTGTTTCCCTTTCCGAAGAAGCATCTGCAGCTTTTTATAATCCTGCCGGCTTAGGTAAATTACAAGGGATCGACATTCAATTTACTTATAACCAGTGGCTGGCAGATATAAAATATAATTATGCAATAGCTGCATTAAATCTGGAAGGAATAGGAACTATTGCGTTACAAATTACTTCGTTAAATTCCGGCGATATTGAAATAACAACTGTAGAAAAAGAAAAGAATTCCGGCCTTTATTATCAGGTTACAAATTTAGGTTTGGGATTGGCTTATGGTGTAATGCTTACCGATAGGGTTTCCGCAGGATTAGCGGTTAAATATATACAAGAAACAATTTATAATACAAATTTAGTTGATGTAGCATTTGACTTCGGTATGCAATATCAAACAGCAATTGATGGTTTGGTAGTTGGTGCAAGTGTGTCCAATTTTGGTCCGCGGGCTTCTTACAGCGGAAGAGATGTTTATTTTAATTATGATGCTGATCCGACAAAACACGGCGATCATCCCAGACTCCCCGCAGAATTAAGAATGGGATCTTACAGCCTGCCGACACTATTTAGAGTGGGACTGTCGTATAGACTGCAAATCAGCAATTGGAATCAATTGATTGTTGCATCCGATGCTATCCACACAAACGATAATACCGAAAGAATCAATATCGGTGGTGAACTTTTGTTCCTCAATACGTTCGCTGTTAGAGGCGGTTACCGCGACTTATTCTTAAAAGATGCTGAGGGAGGACTTGTACTTGGAGCAGGCGCTAAAGTCGGCTTTTCGGGAAACACTAACTTAAGTTTTGACTATGCTTGGGCAGATTACGGCAGATTAAATGGTACACATAGGTTTACTGTAGGAATTCGTTTCTAACGAAATATTCAATCAGGCTGTAAATGTAACTCCATTTCAGTCTTAGAGGTTCTTGTAAGTATTTGCTCAATATAAAATTGCTGTACTGAAAAGGTGATATGCTAATTAGAATTTTTATTCTACTGATTATAACATTTGAATTGTTTCATGCACAGGAAGATAAAGTGGTTGCAGAAGTCGGTAATTACAAAATTTATGAATCGGAATTTAAAGAAAGATTTGATTTTAGTGTTCATCCCAATCTCTTGCAGAAAAAAGATTCTATGCTTATAAAACAGGAATTTTTAAATCAGCTTATTGCCGAAAAACTCCTGTCTCTTAATGCCAGGGAAAAAGGCTACGATACCCTGGAAGTATTCAAAAATATTATCAGCCCTTTGAGAAATATGTTCGTTAGAGACGCTTTGTATGAACGTGAAGTAAAAAATAAAGCCTCGTATTCTAATGATGAAATAAAAGAGGGCGTTGAAAGAATTAAAAAGCTTCTCAAAGTTAAGTTCATTTATTCAAAAGATAGGGAGGAATTGAAATACATTTATTCGCAGCTTGAAAAGGGTGCCTCGTTCGATTCATTGCTATCACTTCGACCCGAAGTTAAAAATCAAAAAGTTCCTAGAACTATAACTTTTGGAACAATGGAAAAGGAAATTGAAGACAGCGTTTACAATCTCGGAATTAATGAATTTACTGCACCTTTAGAGTCGAAAGACGGATATTATATTTTAAAGCTGACGGGAATCGAAAACAATCCGGAATTAAAAAGCGGCGATAATGTTCTTGAAGATGTTAAAAGAATTGTGGAAGCACGGGCAACTTATAAAAGTTACCTCCGATACTATCGCAATTTTTTTAGCAGTCACAGAGCCGCCGCCGATAAAGAAATCTTTGAAAAGCTCACTGAGCTTTTTATCACTAAATTCAAAGAAAAATATTCAAATCAGATTTCCGGTAATGATAAATATTTTTTGCGAGGATATGACGAAGTAAGTTCCGTATTGCAATTTATAACGCCAGATTTAGCTGCAAAAAATTTCATCAACCTTGGTGAAAAACAGGTAAAGCTGAAATATTTTGTGAATCAGTTAAGTCAGGATGGGCTTTTTGTGAAAGATTTATCGGATATAAGCATAAGAGCATCCTTGTCATCTTATATAAGAAAGTTTATCGAGGATGAATTACTTACCGATGAAGGCATCAGACGAGGATTGGAAAACATTCCAGACGTGCAGAAATATATGCGCATGTGGGAAGATTCTTATTTATCAAAAATGCTGATGGTGAATATGTTCGACTCCCTAAGAGTAAGCGACGAAGAAGCTTACTCATTATATAAGGAAGAAAAAGGAAAAAATATTCCTGTGGAGATGGTGAACATTGCGGAAGTACTGAATGACAGCCTTTCGGTAATTGAAACTGTAATGAATGAACTTGCCAAAGGAAAGGATATAAAAGAACTTGCAAGGAAATATACTCAAAGAGATTCTCTAAAAGAAAGAGGCGGTGTGTTTGGTTATTTCCCAGTTTTCACGCATGGAGAATTGGGAAGAAAAGCTGCTCAAATGAAAATTGGAGATGTATGCGGACCAATAAAACTTGACGAAGGTTATTCGGTATTTCAACTGATCGATAAAAAACAGGATACGACAGGTAAAGCGTTAAGCTATAACGATGTTAAAGAACGATTGGTAATGCAGGTTACACTTAAAAAATTTGAAAAATACGTAAATGAATACAATGCCAGATTGGCTCTGAAGTACGGTGTTAAAATCAATGAAGATGTTTTAAAAGGAATCGAAGATATCTTTATGAATTTAGTTGTTGTAAGGTATATGGGCTTCGGAGGGGAAATATTTGCGGTTCCTTATACCGAACAGTTCTCGGGTTGGTATGATATATGGCAGCAGAGTAAAAATATAGCTCAGTAGAAGTACTCGGATTTTTTAAATAAAAATTTTAGTGATGAATTTTATCGAAAAGAAGTATTTAGTGTTTATCTTTTTCGTAGTTTCATTATTTTTAACAACATTTGAGCAGTCCGCAGCTCAACAAAAAACTTATTGCAATCCGCTTAATATTGATTATGCATACAATGCTATTCCCAATTTTAATGTAAAAGGAAATCATAGAACTACTGCAGATCCGGTAATTGTTTTATTTAAAAATAAATATTACCTCTTTTCAACCAATCAATATGGATACTGGTGGAGTGAAGATTTAATGAATTGGGAATTTGTATCTCGTTCATTTCTGAAACCGTATCACCATGTTTACGACGACCTCTGCGCACCTGCGGCAGTGTCTTTGGGCGATACATTGCTTCTTCTTGGCTCAACACATACTAAAACTTTTCCGTTGTGGATGAGTACAAATCCAACAATGGATGACCTGCCTGCCGTAGGCACGCAGGCAGGTTGGAAAGAGGCAGTGGATTCTTTTCAGGTTGGGGCTTGGGACCCGGCTTTTTTACTTGATGATGACGGACGTCTTTATATCTACTTCGGCTCAAGTAATGTTTACCCGATTTACGGACAGGAAATTAACCGCAGTACATTTCAACCCATTGGTGAACGAAAAGAATTAATACGCTTGCATGACGATATTCACGGCTGGGAACGATTTGGCGAATATAACGATAATGTATTCCTTCGCCCTTTTATTGAAGGAGCTTGGATGAATAAATATAATGGGAAGTACTATCTTCAGTATGCAGCACCTGGGACTGAATTTAGAGGTTATGCAGACGGTGTTTATGTGGGTGATAATCCGCTTGGTCCTTTCGTTTATCAAAAACATAATCCTTTTTCATATAAACCCGGAGGTTTTGTTCAAGGAGCCGGTCATGGTTCAACTTTTCAGGATCTAAACGGAAATTGGTGGCATGTAGCTACAATTAGAATTTCTGTTAAAAATAATATGGAACGGCGGATTGGCCTGTGGCCTGCAGGATTTGATAAAGATGGCGTTCTGTTTTGTAATACTGCTTACGGCGACTACCCGCATTTTCTTTCCCCCCGGAAAGAGAATGATTCTACAGGCGGATTTGCCGGCTGGATGCTGTTGAATTATAACAAACCTGTACGTGTTTCTTCTACGCTTGGAGGATATGTTCCTAATTTTGCTGTCGACGAAAACATAAGGACATATTGGTCCGCCGCAACAGGCAAAGCCGGTGAATGGTTGGCTTCTGATTTAGGAGAAAAGTGTATCGTATATGCTGTCCAAGTAAACTATGCTGATCAGAATGCGGAATTAATTGGAAAACAATCTAATATATATCATCGTTATATCATTTATCACTCAAGCGATGGAAAAAAGTGGGATGTAACAGTTGATAAAAGTAAGAGTAATAGAGATACGCCCCACGATTATGTGGAATTGGATAAACCTGTGCGAGCCAGGTATCTTAAAATAGAAAACGTGCATGTTCCAACGGGAAAGTTTGCAGTAAGCGGATTTCGGATTTTCGGTAAAGCAGATAAAGCTTTACCAGATACTGTGAAAAGTTTTGAAATACTTCGCGGTGAAAGCGAACCTAGGAGTGCATGGATAAAATGGCAGCAGGTTGATAATGCAATCGGATATACAATTTATTATGGAACTTCGCCTCATAAACTTTACAATAATATTCTTGTGTATGCACAAAATGAATATTTCATGTCCGGATTAGACAGGAATGCTTCCTACTATTTTCAGATAGAAGCATTTAATGAAGGTGGTGTCGGTAAGAGAACAAAAGCTATAAAAGTAGAGTAATTTGTAAATCTAATTCATTTTAATAAACATGTGTATCGGACTTCGGTAAAAACGCCGGATGATAGAAAAGAATTTAGTGCGATATTACTATTACATGGTAAAGATTAATGAAAGTATTTTTTATCATATTTTTGTTTTTGCAAACCTTGGTTAATGCTCAGGATTATATCTTTTTCAGCGACAGCCCGAATAATACTTATTATGATCCAAGCTTTGGCTTTTATAGCAATCCAAGTGTTTTAGCTCTTACACACGACGGGACTAAATTTCCAGTAGATATTAATTATAAATTTTCTGGAATTAATTCTTTAAGATTAAGATGGAAATCTGTTGCTGGTGGCAACTGGGGAATGGCTGTTGCGGAAGCTGGCTGGATAGCGCATGATGTTACAATCAAAGATTCAATAACTTTTTATGTGTTTACACTTGCTCGGCTTGATTCTTCCGCGCTTCCGGCAGTATTTCTTGAAGATACACAAAACAGAAAAACGCCTAAACAAAAATTATCAAGTTTTATTAATAGAATTGATGAGGATAAATGGATTAAGGTTTCTATTCCGTTAACTCCTTTTATAAATTCTCCCGGCAGTGCTGACCTAAAAGAAATAAAGACAATTTATTTTGGACAAGATTACCCGGATGGAATTCTTCATACACTTTACATTGATGAAATCAGAATCATGTCGATTAGTGATATCGATACAATTCCGCCTGCAGTTCCCACGGGTTTTTCGGCAACCGGCTATCATAGTTATATACTTTTAAAATGGACTCAAAATAATGAAAGCGATCTTGCCGGTTACAGAATTTACCGTTCTGATGGAAATGAATATAAAATAATTGCTTTTAAGCCTGCAAACGCTACATATCATAATGATAATACTGGTATCCCTCCTAAAACTTACAGCTACAAAATATCTGCATACGATTTAAGCGGTAATGAGTCTCTTTTAAGTGAAGAAGCAACTGCATCAACAACTTCGGAACCCGACAGTGTTTTGCTTGATATGGTTCAGCAAGCTACTTTCAAATATTTTTGGGATTATGCGCATCCAGTTTCGGGAATGGCGCGTGAACGATTAGGCTCGGATGAAATTGTTACGACCGGCGGCTCGGGATTTGGAGTAATGGCAATATTGGTTGGAATTGAAAGAGGATTTATTACCAGAGATCAAGGTGTTTCAAGAATGCTGACCATATTAAATTTCCTGTCAACAAAAGCCGATAGATTTCACGGTGCATTCCCTCATTGGATGAATGGTACTACAGGGAAAGTAATTCCGTTTAGCCCTAAAGATGACGGCGGCGATCTCGTTGAAACTGCTTATATGATTCAGGGGTTATTAGCTGCAAGACAATACTTCAATCAAAATACTTCTGAAGAAGAACAAATCAGAAATTTAATAACTTCAATTTGGGAATCTGTTGAATGGGATTGGTACAGGAAAGACAACGGCAATTATCTTTACTGGCATTGGTCACCAAATTATAAGTGGGAAATGAACTTTCCGCTCATCGGCTGGAATGAAACAATGATTACCTATCTTCTTGCAATTGCTTCGCCAACTCATTCGGTTCCGGCTTCATTATATCACGATGGATGGGCAAGCAGTCATGATTATGTTAACGGCAAGTCGTTTTACGGAATTCCTTTAGAAGTCGGCTGGGATTACGGCGGTCCGCTTTTCTTTGCTCATTATTCTTTTCTCGGTTTCGATCCGCGGAGTAAACGGGATGCCTATACAAATTATTTTATAAATAACAGAAATCATACTTTAATCAACAGGGCATATTGTATTGATAATCCGCATAAATTCCCCGGTTATGATTCCGATACATGGGGATTAACGGCAAGCGATAATCCATTTGGTTATTTAGCACATGAACCCGATTTTTCCGGCAATAAAGACAATGGAACAATATCTCCTACTGCGGCTCTCTCTTCTTTTCCTTATACACCTAAAGAATCTATGGATGCGCTGAAGAGTTTTTATTATGAATACGGCGGAAGTCTTTGGGGGACTTACGGCTTTAAGGATGCTTTTAATTTGAAATACAACTGGTTTGCTCAAAGTTATCTCGCAATAGACGAGGGACCAATCATAATAATGATAGAAAATTACCGTTCTCAATTATTGTGGAAAAACTTTATGGCAAATCCCGAAATTCAACCGATGCTGGATGCAATAGGTTTTGTTCCAGATTCTACTGACGTTGGTGTTGACGAAGAAAAAAATACACTACCTTCGGATTTTAAGCTACTGGGTAACTATCCAAATCCGTTTAATTCCTCAACAACAATTGAGTTTTCTATTCCGTCGTCTCAAGTTGTTACAATTGATGTCCTTGATATCCTTGGCAGAAGAATAAAAACTTTATTTGAAGGTAAAGTCAATTCGGGTATTAATACAATAAAATGGAATGGAGATAATAACTTCAGCCAACCGGTTAGTTCAGGAGTTTATATTTGCACAATCAAGGTAGCTGATAAAGTATTATCCGGTAAAATGATTTTGCAGAAATAATATTAAAAATATTCTCTTTGTTTTTTTATACAACAAGGTTAATAATAATTTAAGAGATCTCATGAAAAAATTATTTATCCTTTTTTGTCTAGCAGCACTGCAGTTTTCTTTTGCTCAAAAAACCTTGAGCAATAGTGAAAAAGCTTTCCTCGATACTCTGCAATATCGTTCATTCCTTTATTTTATTAACGAAATTAATCCCGATAATGGTCTTGTTAAAGATAGAAGCACAAAAGATTCACCTGCGTCTATTGCTGCTGTTGCTTTTGCAATTCCAATATGGGCGCTGGCATCCGAAAAAGGATGGATCGAAAGAGAAAAAGCAATTGATCTTACCCTTGCAGCTTTAAGGTTTTTTTGGAATTCTGACCAATCGCTGGATTCTCTTGCAACGGGCTATAAAGGTTTTTATTATCACTTCCTCGATATGAATACCGGAAAAAGATTTTGGAATAGCGAACTTTCTTCAATTGATTCGGGACTTCTGTTTTGTAGTTTTATTTTTGCCCGACAGTTTTATAATCAGTCCTCACAAGAAGAAACCCAGGTACGCAAGTTATCGGAACAGTTATTAAACAGAGCAGATTGGGAATGGTTTACCTTAAAAGATTCACCACAGTATCCGTTCACTATTTCGTTGGGATGGGAATCTAAAAATGGTTTTAACAAACTTGGATGGTGGGGATATACCGAAGCATTGTTTTTATATATAATTGCAGCAGGAATGGATATGCAGAATGTTGAAAAGGGATACGAAACCTGGCTGAGTTATTACAAATGGAAAGAACCTTATGAAGGATTAGGACATGTTGTTTTTCCGGCGTTGTTTGTTCATCAGTTTTCCATGATTTTTTTGGATATGAGAAATTGGACGGACTCATATATGAAAGTAAAAGGGATAGATTATTTTGAAAATTCAAGAAGAGCGACGTACGTTCAAAGACAATATGCAATTGAAAATCCAAACGGATGGACCGGTTATGACAGTCTGACTTGGGGACTAAGTGCATCCGACGGGCCTGGCAGCAAATATAACTTTGATGAAAAGAAATTTTGGGGTTATTCTGCAAGGGGTACATCTGGTCCAGATTCAACATTTGACGACGGTACCTTAGCTCCTTATTCTGTAGCAGCTTCAATCCCGTTTGCGCCAGAAATTTGTATTCCTACTTTAATAAATATCAGAGAAAAATATGGTTCACGAGGATTGTGGGGCCGGTACGGACTTTACGATGCATTTAATCCGACCGTTAATTGGTATGATAAAGATTATTTAGGTTTAGATGAAGGACCGATAGTTCTGATGATTGAAAACTATTATAATGGCTTCGTCTGGAAATATTTTATGAAAGATCCTATCGTTGTAAATGGATTGCAGAAGCTGGGCTTTACAAAGCAAAATACAAAATAAATTTTTATGCACTTTTACTTTTTATATACGCACATGAAAAAAATTTCTTTTATTGTTTATACGTTTATTATCTACCCGCTTTTTGTTTTTTCCTTCGCGCAGCAGCAATACGATGCTAAAATAGACGAGCTTTTATCCAAAATGACATTGGATGAAAAAATTGGGCAGCTTGTGCAAATTGTTGGCGTTGATAAAGATGAAGAGAATCTGATAAGAGAAGGAAAAGTTGGTTCTATTTTAATCGGTATCCGCGGAGCCAAAGAATCAAACAGGATACAAAAGATTGCTGTTGAAGAAACAAGATTGGGAATCCCTCTTTTATTTGCAAACGACATAATACACGGCTACAACACAATTTTTCCGATTCCCCTTGCTGAGGCTTCGAGCTGGAATCCAACTCTTGTTCGGAAAGCATGTGAAATTGCAGCATTTGAAGCAGCTTCAGCCGGAACACACTGGACTTATGCGCCAATGGTCGATATTGCCCGAGACCCAAGATGGGGAAGAATTATGGAGGGTGCTGGCGAGGATCCTTATTTGGGAAGTGTTATGGCAGCAGCAAGAGTAAAAGGTTTTCAAGGCGATGACTTGAAAGACAAAACTAAAATTGCTGCGTGTGCTAAACATTATGTTGCTTACGGAGGCGCTGAAGGAGGCAGAGACTATAATACTGTGGATATTTCCGATAGAACCCTCCGCAGTGTTTATCTCCCTCCATTTTATGCTGCAGTTAAAAGCGGTGCCGCATCAATTATGAGTGCTTTTAACGATCTTAACGGCATCCCTGCTTCCGCAAATTATTATACTTTAACCCAAATTTTAAGAAATGAGTGGGAATGGGATGGCGTTGTAATAAGTGACTATAATTCCATTGGTGAGCTGGTTAATCATCGTTTTGCAAAAGATAAAAAAGAAGCCGCCTTAAAATCTTTCACTGCCGGTGTTGACATTGATATGGTAGGCGATACTATTGATGGAAATGTTTATTCGCCCAATCTTAAAAATCTTGTAGAAGAAGGATTGATAACCGAAGAGCAAATTAATAAATCGGTTCGTAATGTTTTGAGAATGAAATTTAAACTCGGTCTCTTTGAAAATCCTTATATTGACACAGAATACTTTAAGAAAAATGTTCCTTCGCAAAAGTATAAAGACAGTGTTGCATTGCAGCTTGCAAGGGAATCAATTGTACTTTTAAAAAATGAAAACAATTTACTCCCGCTGAAAAAAGAAATTAAATCGATAGCTGTTATTGGTCCGCTGGCAGACAGTCCGAATGATATGCTTGGATCATGGTCGGCAGCAGGTAAACCCGAAGATGCTGTCACTGTTGTGGAGGGAATTAGAAATCTTCTCGGGGAAAAAATAAAAGTAAATTATGCAAAGGGCTGCGGCATTAATGACAGCGATACCTCAGGATTTGAAGAAGCAGTAAAAATTGTAAAACAATCCGATGCTGTGGTTTTTGTAGCAGGCGAATCCAGAGAAATGATTGGAGAGGCAGCAAGCAAAACCAATCTAAATTTGCCCGGCGTTCAAGAAAAGTTAATTAAAAAAATATATGAGGTGTGCTATGCAGCTCATTCAACCAACCAGGCATTCAGCCAATCAGCCATTCCTCTTGTAGTTGTTTTAATGAACGGAAGACCTTTAACAATAAACTGGATTTCAGAAAATATACCGGCAATCGTTGAAGCGTGGTATCTTGGAAACCAAGCGGGTAACGCTGTTGCTCAAGTCTTGTTTGGCGAATTCAATCCTTCCGGTAAACTTCCTGTTACTTTTCCAAGATCTACCGGACAGATACCGATTTACTATTATCAAAAAAGTACCGGCAGACCGGCTGTGGATGATGAAAAGTATACATCGAGATACATTGATTCTCCAAGCACACCTCTTTATCCGTTCGGTTTTGGCTTGAGCTATACCACATTTAATTATTCTGATATTCGCGTAGATAAACCAAATATTTCAGCCAATGATTCACTTTACGTTTTTGTGGACGTTGCTAATATGGGAAATGTTGACGGCGAAGAAGTCGTTCAGTTATATGTTCAGGACGAATTTGCAAGTGTTACTCTTCCGGTTAAAGAATTAAAAGGTTTTCAGAAAATAAAACTTAAAGCCGGTGAGAAGAGAACCGTAAGTTTTAGGATCACATCCGATATGCTCTCATTCTTAAATGCGGAGTTGAAAAAAGTTGTAGAACCCGGCAGATTTTATGTAATGATAGGAGGAAATTCTGCCGATTTAATTTCGACTTCGTTTGAAGTAATTCAATAAGAATGGAGGAACAAATGAAACAGCTTTACACACGGAGAAAATTTATTGAAAAGCTTGGAATAAGTTCAGCCGCTGTTCCTTTACTGAATACATTTGGTGGGGTGAAAGAAAAATCGTTTTCACAAATGGAACTGCTTCCTTCTTCCAAAGGCACTGCAAAACCAAACATCATTTTTATTTTAAGTGATGATCACCGGTATGATTTTATGGGATTCACGGGAAAGCTGTCATTTCTGAAAACACCTGCAATGGATAAGATGGCAAAAGAAGGTGTTCAATATAAATACATGACTTATTACGGTATCTGGGACACCGATGAACTTTACGACATTAAAAATGATCCTAATGAAATGTTTAACCTTATTGACCTTCCCGAGTATAAAGATCTGGTCGAGAAAATGACAAAGCAAGTTTTCAACTGGCTGAATGCAAACAATGCCAATAAAATACTTGTGAAAAGAACCACGAACTGGCAGGCAAACAAGAGAAAAGGGAATGTAATTTTTACGGATTGAACAATGAATAAAAATTATATCAAAATAATTGGACTGATACTGATTTTTATCTGCTTCACATTTGTGAATACGTTTTCACAAAGCATACAGATTGATGATTTTAAATCGGTCAGCGATTGGAAGGTAATAACCTCCGAAGGAGTTTCGTTAAAAGTATCTTCGGTAAGAAGACTCAACGGCAGCGCAGTAAGAATTGATTATAATTTTACAAAAGGAACAGGCTACGGCGGGATACAAAAAGTATTTCCCATTAAACTGCCGCCTAATTATAAATTTTCTTTTTATATTAAAGGGGATTCACCGAACAACAATCTGGAATTTAAGCTGCTTGATAAAAGCGGCGAAAATGTTTGGTGGGTGAACCAAAGAAATTTTGAGTTCCCTCATAACTGGCAAAAAGTTAACATTAAGAAGAAGCATATTAATTTTGCATGGGGCCCTGCTCAGGATCATTCACTCCGCGAAATTGATAAAATTGAATTTACTATATCTTCTTATAACGGCGGGAAAGGGACAATTTATATTGAAGAGTTTTACTTTACCGAACTGCCGGAAGTAAATTTAAATCCGTCGCAGCCTCAAATATCAACATTGCCTGAAACACCCGAAGAAAAATATTTATCTGACGATGACACTAATACGATCTGGTATCCTTTTGAAAATTCTGAAGCGGAAATATTAATTGACTTGAAAACAAACCGGGAAATCGGCGGATTAAAAATTAATTGGTCAAAAGATAACTTTGATGTTTTGTGCAGAATAAAAGCCTCGCCGGATTCGGTAAACTGGGAAAATGTTTATGAATTTGAGAAGAGTTCATATTACTCAAATTACATTTCTCTGAGAGAACAGGAAGCACATTATTTAAAATTAGATTTCACACAAAAATTCGGCAGATTCGGTATCGCCGAAATAGAAGTGCTCCCGGCAGAATATTCGGAAAACGACAACGATTTTTTTATAAACTTGTCAAAAGATTTTCCGCATGGATTTTTCCCGCGTTATTTTAATAAAGAAGCTTCTTACTGGACTGTAGTGGGTGTTGATAAAGATACTAAAGAAGCATTGATCAATGAAGATGGTATGATAGAAGTTGATAAGCAGAAATTTTCTATTGAACCGTTCATTTATTGCGGCGGGAAATTAATAACCCGTAATGATGTTAAGATTAAGCAGTCGTTAGAACAAAATTATCTGCCGATTCCTTCTGTCATTTGGAGCAATGAACAATTAAAACTAGAAATAAAAGCGTTTGCCGGAGGGAAGCCAAACAGCGATTCGAAATTATTTATAACATATCGGCTGAAAAATATTTCTTCCGAAAACAAAACCGGGAATCTGTTTCTCGCGGTCAGACCATTTCAAGTAAATCCATATTACCAATTTTTGAATGATGTTGGCGGCGCAGCGAAAATCAAAAAAATTGAGTACAAAAAATCTTATGCTGTAATAGACAACAACAAAATTATCTGTACAATGAAAAATGCCGATGATTTCGGTGCATCAAATTTTGATAATGCTGAGATTGTAAATTACCTTGCCGAAAATGAACTTCCAAACACAAAAAACATTACAGATACAACCGGTTTTGCTTCTGGCACTTTCAAATATAAATTTAATTTGTCTGCCGGAGAAGAAAAGTTCGCAGCATTGTGCATACCGTTTCATGGTTCAGAACCCGTGAAAGATTTTACAGAAAAAACTTTGTTGAAAAGTTTTGATGAGACAGTTGAATACTGGACGGCAAAATTAAATAATGTTACATACAAACTTCCGCACTCTGCAGAATGGCTTATCAATTCTTTAAAGTCTAATTTGGCTTATATATTAATAAACCGGGATAATGCTGGAATTCAGCCCGGTTCAAGATCGTACGAACGTTCGTGGATTAGAGACGGTGCACTTACTTCTTCAGCTTTACTGAAAAACGGGATGACGAAAGAAGTAAAAGACTTTATCGAATGGTATTCAAAATTTTTGTTCGACAACGGTAAAGTTCCTTGTGTCGTTGACCGGAGAGGTCCCGATCCGGTTGATGAGAATGACAGCAACGGTGAGTTTATCTATTTGATAAAACAGTATTTTAATTTTACAAAGGATACAACCTTCTTAAGATCAAAATTTGATAACATAGTTAAAGCTGTTGAATATCTTGAGTATCTTATCGCACTGAGATCAACAAATTATTTTAAAGAAAATACAAGTGACAGCGTAAGATCTTTATACGGATTATTGCCCGAGTCGATTAGCCATGAAGGCTATTCTGCCAAACCGATGCATTCTTATTGGGATGACTTTTGGGCACTCAAAGGATTGAACGATGCAGTAGAAATTACTTCCACTCTTAAAGAGCATGCTTATCATAAAAAGTTCGCAGAAATTAGAGACGAATTCAGGAAGAATCTTTATAATTCTATTAACCTTGCCGTCAAATACAAAAAGATAGATTACATCCCGGGCTCTGCTGAATTGGGTGACTTTGATCCCACCTCAACAGCAATTGCAATTTATCCTTGCAATGAAAAAGAAAACTTACCTCCTAAACTTCTTAAAAACACATTTGATAAATATTATAAATTTTTTAAGCAAAGAGAGAAGAACGAAACTGATTGGATTAACTATACTCCGTATGAATTGAGAACGATAGGCGCGATGATTTTATTGAACGAAATAAACCGCGCTCATGACGAAATGAATTTTTTCTTTTTGGATCAAAGACCGAAAAACTGGAATCAATGGGCGGAGGTTGTTTGGAAAGATTACCGGGCACCCAAATTTATCGGCGATATGCCTCATACTTGGGTCAGTTCGGAATTTATTAATTCGATGCGCACAATGTTTCTCTACGAGAATGAATATGATACTTCGCTTGTTATTGGAGCCGGTCTCTATCAAGATTGGATTGATTCGCCGGAGGGGATTAGTATTGAACATTTGCCATCTTATTTTGGCGACATTTCTTATTTCGTAAAGAAAGAAAATGAAAAATATAAAGTTGATGTTGTACTTCATCAGAATGAGAATGTGAAAGTTATTTTAAAGAACTTTAACCGAAGGAAAATGCCGAAGAAAGTAACTGCAAACGGAATTGAATTAAAAAATTTTACTGAGGATTCGATTTCGTTTTATGTCGGCAAGACTCCCGTTAGTCTTGAAATTTTTTATTGACGTTCTATCATTGTATATTTAAATCAGTAAATACGTTAAAAGGCGGGGCTGTAGCGTTGGGGCTTCCTCGTCAGTCATTCAACAGAATCCGACCCGCTCCGACCCGTCTAAATACGACGAGGTTTTCAACCGCAGAGCCCGCTCCGACTGCGAAGCGAGGCGAGCGAATTCTGTCGAACGGACCCTGTCGGGAGTCCTACTTAGTCTGTCGACCCGACCGAATAATGGGACGAACGTAATAACAAAAATGTGGGCGAGGAGACCTCGCCCCTACAAAGATTGAAACTTCAAGGTCAGCTCAAAGAAGTTGAAGATTACTTTATATGGTGATGAAAAACAAAGTAAAAAATATTTCATTAGACGGAAGATGGAATTTTATTACTGACCCCGAAGGCAGGCTGGATTTTAATTCAGTAGAAAAAAAATTCTCGACTGAAAATTTACCTTTCATGAAAATTCCGGCAAACTGGCAATTAGCCGGTTTAGATAATTACAGCGGTTCAATCTGGTTCTACAAAAATTTTATTTTTGAAAAGGATAGTCACAATCTGCAGCTTCTTGAATTCAATGGTGTGGATTACTTTTGTGATGTGTGGCTGAATGACAATTACATCGGTCATCACGAAGGATATTTTCAGAAATTTAGTTTTGATGTGTCGGATTCTGTACGTGAGGAAGGGAAAAATGATTTGATCGTTAAAGTAAATTCGCCTTTTGAAGAACCCGGTGCCGTCTGGCCAAACAAGAAAAAATTAATCAAGGGAATTTTTAATCATCACGACTGCCGACCCGGCGGCTGGGACCCGGAAAAGGGACAGGATAAAAATACCGGCGGTATCTGGAACGATGTAAATTTAATTTCTGCAAGAGATGTTTTCATTACAAATTTTCGTATCGATACGAAATTAAATCGGGACTTCTCAAAAGCAATTGTAAAATTTACAGCCGAATATACTTCGCATCTGATAAAATCGGTCAATGATTTAATAACTATTGAAGTGAACGAAAGCGGCAGCAAAGTTAGGCTTAAGTTTGATAAGAAAATTAGGCTGTTAAGAAAATCATCCACATTCAATTTTTCTTTTGAAATCGACAAACCCAAATTATGGTGGAGCTGGGATACTGGCAGACCTTATCTGTACGAGATAAATATTAAGGGAAAAATCATTAATGAACTCTCAGCACAGTTCGGAATCAGAGAAGTTAAGCTCGATGAAAACAAAATTTTTTATTTGAACAGGAAAAAATTGTTCCTTCGGGGAACAAACATAATCCCAACCCAGTTTTTGTCTGAATTAAATTCACGAAAAATTTCCGAACAAATCAAATGGGCTAAAAAAGCAAACGTTAACATTCTGCGTGTACACGCGCATGTAAACAGAAAAGAATTTTATGATGAATGCGATAGACAGGGAATTTTAATCTGGCAGGATTTTGCTCTGCAGTGGACTTACGATGATTCTAAAAATTTTGCTCGTAATGCTGCACGTCAAATCAAAGATATGGTAAGACAAAACTATAACCATCCCTCGATTGCTTTTTGGTGCTGTCACAACGAACCGGGGAAACAAATAAATTCACTCGACCCGGTTTTATATGATGCTGTTCTTAGCGTTGACAAAAGCAGAATTATTCGACTTGCCTCCAATTACGAAGAACACCCTTATGACGGCTGGTACTGGGGTAGCAAAGAACACTTTGCAGCATGTCCTATGGGACCGCTGGTAACTGAGTTTGGCGCACAAGCTTTACCCGCAGTTGATTCTTTAAAAAAATTTTTATCGGAAGAGGAAATCTCCAAACCGGATTGGGCTAAATGGAAATATCATAATTTTCAGTACGAGCAGACTTTTCACATTGCAAAAATCGATAAAGGAAAGTGTATAGATGAATTTGTTTCAAACTCACAATCTTATCAAGCGGAACTCTTAAAAACCGCAATAGATTTTTACCGGCGGGAAAAGTTTAAAAAGGTAAATGCCTTATTTCAATTTATGTTTGTCGATTGCTGGAGTTCAATTACCTGGTCGGTAATAGATTATTACGGTCAAAAGAAAAAAGGTTATTTTGCCCTTCAGAAAGCATTTCAGCCGCTCTACGTTTCCATAAAAGTAATGCGTGATACTTATTTTGCTGGACAAAAGCTTCAAATAAGTTTTTGGATAATTAACGATCTTCATCAAAAATTTGCAGGATGCATACTCAAATTGATTCTGGATAGAAAGACTATCGCCGAAATGAATACCGGTGAAATTGATAAGAATTCCGTTAAATATTTTTCGTGGGAAAACAATGAGTTTCATCTTCCTGAAGACTTGCAAAAAGGTAATCATAAAATTGAAGTTTTTCTCTCCGATAGAACAGGGAAAGTACTTTCAAGGAATGATTTTGAAATAAAAATAGATAAATAGTAGTAGAAACTATTTGACAAGAAATAAGGGGAAATGAATTATAAGATTTACCGATTGATCTGATATTTAAGATACTCGACTTTCTCTCCAATAACATAAAATCTCTAATTTTACTTTGCCCAATCAAATTTATTTTTCACTGACTCATCTAACTGGCAAATATCAATCTGAGACACCGGCATTTTAAATTTATGTCAAAATTCTACGATTTCGTTTGAAAAACGCGGCTTTTGGAGTGGCACCTATCTTGTCCTATTGACTTTCACTTAAAAGAAAAACCAATAGGAGAAATATAAATGAAACACCTCTCGAACTGCGTGTTTGGATTAGTTCTGTTCTCCGTTTTTTTAATTGCATTTTCTACCTTCACTTTTGCACAAACCAAAAACGGGGCTAAGGAAGTCACCGACTATACTAGCATTGCTAAAATTTCCGGAACAGCAGACGGTAAGAGTGTGACTTACAAAAATCCTTTTACCAATAACAATCAGACTTCATTTGCCGGAACGTTCAAGGGTACGTTGAACGGACATTCCGAAAAATTTTATTGTATCGATCTTCAGCATTCTCTTGAATACAATAAAGACTACTGGGATGAAAGTCAGACCCCAGCAGAGATTACCTACATATTGAATAATTATTATCCGTATAAAACTTCTTATTCGGGTAAACTCTCCGATAACGACAAAGAAGCCGCCGCTGTTCAACTGGCTATCTGGCATTTCAGCGATGGCGTTGATGCGAACACTATTACCGACAATACAATTAAATCGCGCGCACTTGATGTAATCAACGATGCAAATTCTAATTATGGCGACCACGAGTTTCTTCAAACGTTGTTAATTATTCCTCCTTCTCAATCCTGGCCTGCTGGAAATCCGGCATCGTTTGATGTGTATGCAACCGATATTGACGGCAATCCGGTAGCAAACGTGCAGGTACATCTCTCGACTACTCTTGGCACATTGAGTGCATCAACTGTTACCACGGATGCAAACGGACATGCCGGACCAATAATTTTAACTTACAGCGGGACTGGCACCGCAACTATTAAAGCTCAGGCAGATGTTGAAATTCCTCAGGGAACAAGATATGTTCACAAGACAAATCCCAACGGCAAGCAAAAATTGGTACTTGCAACCCCTTCGTTTGATACTAAGGAAGTAACAGCTACTGTTGAGTGGTACACTCCTCAAGACTGCGATACCAGAGGATTTACAACTTTTACGCAAGGAGGGTGGGGAAGTCCTTCTAACAGTGCGCCGGGGAAATTGAGAGATATGTATTTCTCAACAGTTTTCCCGGCTGGTTTAACTGTCGGCGGAACCAAAACTTTAACTCTAACTTCAGCTTCTGCGGTGAAGAATTTTCTGCCGCAGGGCGGAACAGCTTATAAGCTGACTTCAAATTACACAGATCCGACAACCACAAGTGCGGGTGTTCTTGCCGGACAGGTTGTTGCTTTAACTTTGAATGTTCAGTTTGACGCTGCAGGTTATCTTGGAACTAACTCAACAAATCTCGGCGACCTCTCTATTGTCGGTGGTGCGTTTGCTGGAATGACTGTTAATCAGTTTTTAACAATTGCAAATCAGGTATTGAGTGGTGATTTAACAACTTACTCTTACAGCGATGTTAACGACGCTGCAACCGCTATAAACGAAAATTTTGATAACGGTACTGCAGATAACGGTTATTTGGATTGCGGCGTAGATACTGTTCAAACAATTGTAACCGACCTTTGTGCAACAAACAAGAGTCATGTTAATTATCCGGTAGCAAAACTATATACTAATTACCTCTCAAATGGGAATATTAATTTCAGATTAGAACTGGAAAAATCATTAAACGATAATACCTACGGTACCGGTGCTATAGGCTGGTCGGGCGGACATACTTTTAACCAGTTGAAAAGCAGTGATCAGGCTGAATTTAAATTATATGATGCCAATAACAATCCCGTTCTTGACTTTGTAATCGATTATATTGAAGGAGGTAAACCTACACCAAGCGGATACGGCTCTTATATTAAATCGGGTAACTCTCCATATATTCTTTATCAAAACACCTCTCTAAGCAAAAACTTTAATGATTATGGATATGTACTAACAACAAATTCTCCTTCTACTGACAATAATTATACAGCTAATCCGAGCTACCCGAACTGGATTTTCGATATGATTTATGAAGCAACTGTCAGCAGCTCAGCGTTTGGCACAGCAGGATTTGGTAAAATTGAAGTAGTTGGAATGCATAATTCTCCTAACAAACTGAATTTCGATAATTTGATTGTACCGGAAATATGTTCACCGTGTGAAAACAAAATCGGCGACTTCATTTGGCACGATACGAACATCAACGGCATTCAGGATGCAGGTGAACCCGGAATTCCCAGCGTAGTTGTCGAACTGCTTGATTCAAACAATAACTTAATAACATCCGATACAACCGATTCAAACGGTTATTATGAATTTTCGAATCTTGATAACGGCACATACAAAGTAAGAGTTGCTGCTTCTAATTTTACTTCCGGCGTACTTGCAAGCAGCGCTCAAACAAAATGGTATTCAACAAAAGTTAATCAGGGAAGTGATAACGCAAAAGACAGCGACGCTTCCGGCAGCAGCCCTGCATCAGTCACTTTGAATTGTAATGACGACTTGACTATCGATTTCGGTTTTTACAAGACATGTGTTGCCATTGAAAAATCTGCCAGCACGAATTCAGTAAGTCCCGGTGATATGATTACTTATACTTTTGTAGTTGAAAATTGTGGTGATGTTCAGCTTCACGGCGGTGTTGATGTTTACGATGAAATGCTTAACAAAGACGGCGATCACAAAATAAAACACATTAATGTTCTTGATCCCGGGCAGTCAACCACATTTACTATGACGTACACTCCGGATGCGAATGATTGTGGTGAGTTAGTAAATACTGTTACTGCTGTGGGGCATCCGGTAGACGGTTCCGCAAATGTTACGGCACAATCTTCTACCACAGTTCAAGTTGAATGCGGCGAAGTCTGTGTTACTGATTGGTCGGTTGAACTGGGTCCTGATTCTGCAATTTGTGAATATGATTCAAAAAATATTACTATAAACGGTACGGTTCACCTGACACCTAACCCAAGCACTGCATATTTGCAGACAAGCTGGAGGATAGTAGAACCCAATGACGGCAGTGTTGATAATTCAACACATTATTCAACCGTAAAAATTACAAAGGATACTACATTTACAATAACTGCTCTCTGGCCGGGTATAAGACCGAGTGACCAGGTGGTTGAAATTCACTATGGCGTTAATGTGCTCGATTGCGATGGTAACCCGATTAAAAACGGAGCAGGACGTGATCTCTACTGGTATCCTTGGGTTTGTGAACCTCCTCAGGATAAAAACGCAGATTTACAATTGGAAAAAACCGTTAATAATTCCAATCCACAATGCGGAGATAACGTAACATTTACAATAGAAGTAACTAATAATGGACCCGATGAAGCAAAGAGCATCCAGGTAACCGATTTGTTGCCCGCAGGATTAGAATATGTATCAAGCAATGCATCTCAGGGTACCTATGATCCGAACACAGGATTGTGGATGGTTGGAAATTTGGCAAGCAGCGCTTATGCAACATTAACAATTACTGTAAAAATTGACTGTGAAGAAATAAGCAGCAGCGTATTTGACCTTGGTGTAGCGAAGGATTTTAACTTATTTGTAATTGAAGATGCTACACAGCCGTCCGCTGATACTCAAGGTAAAGTAGCTGTAGGAAGAGATGCGAACCTTGCAAATTACAGTATTGGCGATCAACTGCCCCCGAATAGTGGGGATGTATTGATAGTCGGACGTAATCTTACCTATACCAGCGGTGCAGTATATAATGGTAATGTAGTTTACGGAAACAGCACAAACTTACCTCAGCCTTCCGTAAGTATAACCGGAGGTACACTCAGACAGGACAGCCCAATTAATTTTGCCGCAGCAAAAGTATACTTAGAAAACCTTTCTACTTCATTAGCTGCGTATACAACAAACGGCACTGTTAATTATCAATATGGTGGGTTGTCACTTACAGGTACTGATCCTTTCTTGAATGTATTTAGTGTTTCCGGTTCCGATTTATCCGGTGCAAATAATATTCATATTAATGTACCCGGCGGTTCGGTTGCACTTGTTAATGTAGACGGTACAACTGTTTCAATAAGCGGCGGTATGAGTGTAAGCGGCAGTACAAATCAAAATATTCTGTTTAATTTCTACCAAGCTACAAATATTACTATACAGGGAATAGATTTTAGAGGATCAATTCTTGCACCGTTTGCAGCAGTTAATTTTGTAAGCGGTGTCCAGAACGGTCAAATGATATGTAAATCATTGACGGGACCGGGACAATTTAATTATGCACTGTTTATAGGAAATATTCCCTCGGATAAAGAGATAGTGAACATTGCAAGAATTACTGGATCGCTAACCGAAGATCCTAATCCGGATAATAACAGTGCAAGTGCATCCATTACAATTACACCTACAACCGGTAATAATAATGGCAGCGGCGGAAATGGTGACAACAATAAATGGCAGCAGGTAAGTTCATTCACTTCCGATGAAATTGTTTACGCCATCACCTACGATGCAAACGGAAATATTTATGCCGGCACATGGGGCGGTAAAATCTATAAATCATCCGACAGCGGACATACGTGGACAGTCATTAATTCTGATATACATGTTGGTTTCATCTGGTCACTTAAAGCTGTTGGTTCGTACATCTTTGCTGCAACAGAGCAGGGCTTGTACAGGTTTAACGGCTCAGAGTGGACACTCATAGGATTCAGTGGAATTGATGTTCATGCTGTTACAGCAGATAATTCCGGTAATTTATATGCCGGAACTTATGGTGCTGGAGTTTATGTATCTGCAGATCTTGGTGTTACATGGACAGCAATAAATTCTGGTTTAGGTTACAATTTGACTATTCAGGCACTTACTGTAACACCAAGTTCACAGGTGTTTGCTGCTACGCTTGGCGGAGGAGTATTCAAATATAACGGTTCTGCATGGACTCAATTAAATATCAGTTACAACTTCGTGTGGGCACTGGCTTCGACATCAACCAATGTTTTACTTGCCGGTACATACGGAGACGGACTTTATATTTCGCAGGACGGCGGAACTACCTGGACTAAATCAAACAACCTTAATGCTCAGTTTATATATTCAATATCTGTTGACGGAAGTAATAATATTTATGTAAGTTCATGGGCAAGCGGCGTATATTCATCAAGCGATATGGGTGCTACATGGACTTCGCTCGGCATGAATGGTTTTGGTGTAAGCTCACTGGTAGTTAATCCTAATGACGGTAATGTCTATGCCGGAACCAAAGCAGGTCAGATGTTTATGATGGCATCGGTAAACTCAACTACTGCTGTAAGTGATAAAACCGAGGAGATGCCTACTAAGTTCGAGCTTAATCAGAACTATCCAAATCCGTTCAATCCGACAACAACAATCCGCTTTGCAATACCTGTTGCGGGAGAATACACGTTGACGGTATACAACATAATCGGTCAGAAAGTAGCTGTTCTAATGGAGGGTCAATTGCAGCGTGGTCTCCATACTGTTATATTCAATGCATCGAACTTCGCATCGGGCATTTATATCTACAGACTCTCAGGACAAAATGTAAACATCACGAAGAAGATGATTTTAACGAAATAGTAATCGAAACCTCCGAGGTTTACCATCAACTTGCACATCAAAACCTCGGAGGTTTTCAAGATACTCGGTTGTAAATAATCAAAATTAGAGTAGGATTGAGATATCCTCAATCTACAAACAATACACAAATCTAAAACCCCGGTCTCACGAGGACCGGGTTTTTGATTTTAGCAGTTCCATTTAATGATGTCTATTAAGAATATAACACCCTCACCCCAGACTCAGAAGACGAGCATTCTACGTCTTATTTTAATATTGCATTTCAGAATGAAACAAAAAACGGAAACGTAACGACACAAAATATTCGAAAATGAAGCAAATCAGTGATTAACTTTATGGCACATAGTTTGGCTTATATTAAGTAAATAAGCACCCTCTTTAAGAAAGCAAAAAAATTAACCCTCAAATTTAAGCTTTCTACTGTAGCGGCGGTGGTTTGGGAAACAGTACTCGGCTGGGCTGTCTTTCCGAATTGCCGCCTTCTGTTTTTATAAACATTTATCCATTGACTAAATTGCTTTTTTGCTGGCGGCTATAGGGCAGTTAGTTGTCTTATTTTGTTTATTAGGCATATTTTACTAATTTTCGATTTCTTTAATAATAAATCGGTTTAAAAATGAAAAGAACTTATCAGCCAAGCAATAGAAAACGAAAAAATAAACACGGATTCCGGGAAAGAATGTCCACTAAAAACGGACGCAAGGTACTTGCGCGAAGAAGAGCAAAAGGCAGGAAAAGATTAACCGTAAGCGACGAAAAGTAATTGAAAAAGCATAGTCTTTCCTCAAAGGAAAGAATCAAAAACACCAAAGATTTTGAATTATTGTATAAAGCCGGAAAAGTTGAGATTTCAGATAATTTCAAAATAAAGGCTTTGTTCTTTGCAGATAAAGTTACTCCGGCTCAACCGGTTCCGTCTGTTTCAGGGGGGAGTGTCAAAGCTGGGTTTGGTGTATCTAAAAAAGCTGGTAATGCAGTGTGGAGAAACCGGTTAAAAAGATTGTTGAAAGAATCATACAGATTGAATAAAGATATTTTGGTTTCGTGTGCCGAAGAAAAGAATATTTTACTATATGTTGCCTTTTTACCGAATAAGATTAATCAAAAAAACAACAAAAAAATTTCACTCGCTGATGTTTTGCCGGATGTAGTTGAACTGATGAAAAAGATAAGAAGTCGTTTATAGCATGAAGTATTTGTTTATATGGCTCATTAAGCTTTATCAGAAATTAATATCTCCATTGTTTCCTCCCTCTTGCAGGTTTTATCCTACATGTTCTGAGTATGCAGTTCAAGCGTTTCAGAAATACGGTGTGGTTAAAGGAGGGGTGAAAGCAGCATGGAGAGTTTTGAGGTGTAACCCATTTAATAAAGGCGGTTATGATCCCCTTGAATAATTCAGCTAAAGTCTACTAAATCGGAAAATTTTAATGGATAAACAAACTGTAATTGCTTTTACTCTTATTGGAATCATTCTTGTAATTTGGCTTTATTTTAATTCTCCAAAACCACCACAGCAGCTTCCGGAACAAACAGATACTACGAAAGTTGCCTCTGATACCGTAAATCTGAAAGATACGTTGAAAACATCGAAGCAGATACAGTCCGGCAAGATTGCTGCAACTGTAAAAGATACATCTGAATTCAAAGCGGGAGAGATACCGGAGAAAGTAATTACCATTGAAACGGATCTTGCCAAAATTGAGCTTACCTCAAAAGGTGCCCGTATAAGAAAATATTACCTGAAAGAATATAATACATGGTATTATAATGAGTTCGATACAACGGATTTCTATAACCGTCACGTTCAGTTGATTAATTCTGTAGAAGGCGGTGACTTTAATATCATATTCGTAACAAAAGAAGGAAAACTGGTAAACACCGCTGTACTGGATTTCAATCCCGATAAAACAAATTATTATTACAGAATTAAGAATAACGATTCATTAAGTATCAACTTTACTTACACATCCCGGAATAACAGCGTTGTAATAAAGCACTTTACATTTTATGCAGACAACTACGCTTCCAATGTTGATATTGAACTTAAAAATATGCAGGATGTAATCAGCAGTTTTAGATACGATGTAGTCTGGTCTAACGGGGTTAATTTCACTGAAAAAAATTCCGTAGATGAAGCTGCATATTCTGATGCAAGTGTGTTTTCCGGCGGCGAACTGTTGTCTATCGATGCTAAATCTCCTAATGAGCCTATTACAAGGGATCTTAACGGAAAAGTTGATTGGGTTGCAATAAAGAGTAAATATTTTGCGATGATTCTTGAGCCTAAAAATCCAAGTGAGGAAGGCGGAGCTTATATTGAAGGTAAACATTTAACAATAGGCGAAGGCTCCAGGGAAATCTACAGTGCAAGTTTGAAAATTCCTTTTAAGAATCTTGCTTTCCAGAAAAATTCTTTTCTGCTTTATCTCGGACCGATAGATTATGACATACTTAAATCATACAATCAAAATTTTCAATCTATTTTTGATTTTGGAAGTTTTCTCGGATTAACTTTTATTATTAGACCTATTTCAGAATATATTTTTCTTCCTTTATTTAAATTTCTTCACAGCTTTATTCCAAATTACGGATTGGTAATAATTGTCTTCTCTATTCTAATAAAACTTGCGCTGCATCCGCTTACAAAACAAAGTTACAAGTCGATGAAAAAGATGCAGCTTTTGCAGCCAAAGATAGCAGAAATAAAAGAGAAATATAAAGACGATCAGCAGCGCATTCAAAAAGAAACAATGAAATTATATTCGACCTATGGAATAAATCCAATGGGCGGATGCCTGCCGATGTTGCTGCAGATGCCAATTTTAATCGCTCTGTGGAGTTTATTTAAAGTAACAATTGAAATCAGGCAAAAACCGTTTTTCTTATGGATTCACGATCTGGCTTCGCCTGATGTTATTTATAGACTGCCGTTTAAGATTCCGATTTTCGGAGTGGATATAATCAGCGGGACAGCACTGCTTCTCGGAGTTACGATGTTTATTCAGCAGAAGATGAGCACGAAAGATCCTTCACAAAAAGCCCTTGTTTATGTTATGCCGATTATGTTTACGGCGCTTTTTATGGGTTTTCCTTCTGGACTTAACATATATTATCTCATGTTCAATTTGCTTTCTATTATTCAGCAATATTTTGTTAATCATTCCAAAACTGACGGTGAGCTAGTTCCGGTAAAAGATCCTAAAAAGAAAAAAAGCGGATTTATGGCAAGAATGATGGAAGCGGCTGAGAAGCAAGCGCATGCACAGAAAAAATCTGCTTATAAAAAAAGATAAAATCGGTGTAATCCCGACCCTGTTGAAATTGTGGAATGTAGGGTCAAGGTTTCCTCGCCAGGGTCCGTCGGGGTCTGACGACTCGACCGAATCACAAAACGCAGAAATAATAGCGGGCGGGGAAACCTTGTCAGAGTTCGCTCGTTAGAGTCCGTGGACTCCAATCCGTGACCTCGTCCGTGACGAAGTCACGAGACGGGCGGAGTCTTCGACCGAAGTCTGGCGACCAGCCCCTACAGCCCACGATTTGTTGAGAAAACGGTGTAGGGTCGGGGTTTCCTCGCCAGAGTCCGTCGGGGTCTGACGACTTGACCATTAACTGAACCATCAGGAAACGTTATGAGTTCACTTAACATTTTTGTTTGCGCTATGTGTACATATTTTAGAAGAGTGTTAATATTTATTTTTACTTTTCAAGCATTATGCACAGCGCAAACAAAAGTTCTTTCATTAAAACTTCAAACTGAAAATCTACCTTTTGGACTTACTAAAAAAGTTTCTTCTTATCAGCCCAAAATTGGAATAGCTTTAAGCGGCGGCGGCGCAAGGTCGCTTTCCCAAATCGGAATTTTAAAAGCCCTTTTAGAAAATCATATACCTATTGACGAGGTTACCGGTACGAGTATGGGTAGTATTGTGGGTGGACTTTTTTGTTCGGGTTATACTATTTACGACATTGACTCAATTGTAAATGCAACGAACTGGAATGAATTCTTTTCAACTCAACAGACAGATAGAAATCAATTATTCATCGACCAAAAGGTTACCGAAGATAAAGCACTCCTTACTTTTAGACTTGACGGATTCAATCTTGTTATTCCCAAATCGTTAACAACAGGCCAGCGCGTAGCAAACTTTTTGACCTTGGTTACGTTAAATGCACCGCTTTCGACAGATTCGTCATTCGATAGTTTGCTCTATAAATTTCGTGCAGTCAGTACAGATTTAATTACCGGCAATGAAGTTTTGCTAAGCAGCGGCTCTCTAAGTTTAGCCATGCGTGCAAGTTCCAGTGTAACGTTTCTTCTTCCTCCTGTAAAGAAAGATTCTCTCATGCTTGTGGACGGCGGCTTGGTTGAAAATATTCCTGTAAAACCGCTGAAGGACGACGGCTGCGATATAGTAATTGCCTGCAATACGCCCAGTCCTCTTTACACAAGTTCCGAATTGAAATATCCCTGGATAATTGCTGATCAGCTTGTAAGCATACCGATGAAAATTCTCAATGAACAGCAGCTTGAAATGGCAGATGTGGTTATTACTCCTCGTCTTGACGATAGAAAAAATACTGATTTCAGCAATATAAAAGACCTAATTAACAGCGGCTATATTAAAGCAGATTCTGCAGCGGCGTTAATCAAGAAAAAAATAAAAGAAGAATTTGAAAAAAAGATTGACGAAAAAGAATTTTTTATCCATAATCCTGTTCTTCCTGAAAATCCTTCCGAAGACGAAATAAATTTTTTTGAAAAGTATGCCGGGCATGATTCTGTAAGCAGTTATCAACTTTTATTCGACTTAAACCGTTTGTTTGAAACCGGAGATTATGAGTACCTATCGGCTAAGATTATTCAGAAGAATGGCTATTCGGCTATAAGACTTGAGGAGAAAAAAAATCCTTCCGTAAATAAAATAGAGATCAACGGCGTTTCGCTTTTTCCTTATGACGAAATTGAAGGGTATACCCTTCAATTATTGAACAAACCTTTTAATTCAAACCGGGTACTGCAGGCTGCACTGGAAATTTTAAGCAGTTACAAAAAAGCAGGATATTCCCTGGCAAGGATAGATAAAATAAATTTCAATCCCCAAACAAACTTGCTTACAATTGATTTAACCGAAGGAATGATTTCAGAAGTGGTTCTTAAAGGGCTGTATAAAACCAAGCCGCAGATTATTACACGGGATTTTAAACTGCGGGAGGGTGACTTTTTCAAATACTCTGCGGCAGAGCAGGGATTAATAAACTTAACAAGCACAAATTTATTCGACGATATAGAGCTTCTAGTTGCTAAAAAAAACGGCAAAAATATTTTGACGATTGACGTAGATGAAAAACCTTCAAGTGTTCTTCGTTTTGGGATGAGAATCGATAACGAGAATCAAACACAGTTGTCGCTCGATATCCGCGACGAAAATCTTTTCGGTACTGGTACCGAGCTTGGGGCAATTATCTTCGGCGGTTTAAGAAACCGCTCTTATATTCTTGAACACAAAGCAAACCGCATATTCGATTCGTACTTCACTTACAAACTGAGAGCGTTTTATGAGTTTAATGATGTGAATGTTTACAAAAACGACTCGGTAAGTGCACCTAATCGTTTTTCAAGATCTAAAACTGGCGAGTACAGACAAATTTATTACGGCGGCTCGTTTGGAATCGGTACCCAGGTTCAAAAACTCGGCAATCTGATTATTGAAGCAAAGTACCAGAGAGATCAAATTAAGAGTAAATATAATTACACCGGCGTAACCGGCAAAGTAGATATTGCCAGTCTAAGAGCAACATTATCAATTGATACACAAAATGAATATCCGTATCCCGCAAGCGGTTCACTGTTAAAAGCATATTACGAAACTGCGCAAGCGGCATTTGGCGGCGACATTGGTTATACCAAAGCTTATCTTGATTACAAGAGCTATTTCAACATTAATGAAAGTAATGTTTTTGATGCCCGTATTGCTGCAGGTTTTGCAGATAACACCCTTCCCCTTTCCGAGCAATTTTCATTCGGTGGTCAATCCTCATTTTACGGATTCCGGGATAATGAATTTAGGGGCAGACAGATTTTTATTTCTTCGTTAGAATATAGATTAAAACTTCCTACAAAAATTTTCTTTGATACGTATATAAAAGCCCGCTATGATCTGGGCTCGATATGGGATGAAAGAGTGCAAATTCGTCTGAAAGATTTACGACATGGAATAGGCACGGCTCTTTCTTTCGATACTCCCATTGGTCCGGTGGATTTTTCAATAGGAAAGAGTTTTTACTTAGCTAATACTTTACCCAAAAACACAATTGTGTGGGGGCCTACTTTCTTTTATTTCACTATCGGCTATTATTATTGATATGTTTATTTTTCATTTTTAGCAGCTTTCTCAGCAAGTTCCAGATAAATTTTTTCCATCTCACAGTTACCGGTTTTCTTAAAATGTTCGGCTAATGCAAAATAAACTCTGCTTTTCAAATTTACAGCGGCAGCGCGCTCTAAAACATTTTCTATAATTATTGTGTTAAGAGGTAAATCGAGATCATAGTTATACAGACCGATTAATCTGAGGAGCGGCTCGCATTCAGTGGGTTTTGCAGAGCATGCTTTAACATAATAGTTATGCGAGTTCTCTATTGAGTTGACATCAAACAAATTGTTTTCAAACACCTGTGCTGTCCACATATAAAAATCGTATTTAAACTGAGGAAATTCCAGAGCCAGTTTTTCCGTGAACATCATAATTTCTTCGTTGGTTAAATTGGGATTGGCAAGAAGAATTTTATAAATATCGGCGTCCGAAATCTTGTTCTGAAGAGCCGTTTGGAAAGCATCAAACAGCTCGCCGGAAGAGGATGAGTTCCTGAATTTATCTTCTATTTGTCTATAAAGGTTCTCATTCGTCATAACAGTTATTCAAATAGTGAAATTAAATTTTCTTTATTGAATACCGGCAGTTTGTCGGCAAATTCTACAGTTTTATTATTATCCCACTGTTTATTTTTTGATCCAACAAATGGATGAATACCGACTACCGCAAATCTTCTATCTTCAAGAATTTTACTTGAATTAAAAACAAAGAAACAGACAATTACTTTCATCTTAAGTTTACGTTCCCAGTTTTCGTAAGCTTTAACAGCCCGCTCGTTTACAAGCCAGCCTTTTGACTGCTTTCCCTTCCAGTCCAGCAGTGCAGACTTCCCGTTATAAGTGATTATCATATCCGGCTTATCTTCTCCTTTTTCCCATAGTTTCTCGTATCTTCTATCCTTTCCGAAACTCTCGAAATTAAATCCCCACTGTACAAGCAAATTTAATCCAACTTCTTCTGCAAGGTCGTGCAGTTTATAGTTGTCCCGAAATTCCTGTGTCGATTTTTTAGGATTAAAATTTAGCTCTTTCATTTTTTTCGAAGAAGAAAAATAATTCCTTATAAAAAATAATTTTATATGTTTGATGCAGCACTTTACACCTGTGTTCCCTAAAACTATTTGACAGGCGGGAACAAAATAGTTATTTTTCACATAATATGTGTAATTAAAAATGGTTAAAATATGCCTAATGTAACTCTATCATTTGATGAAGGACTGTTAAAAAAGAGCCGGAAATATGCGCAGAAACGCGGAAAATCCTTAAATGATTTAATAAGAGAGCTTCTTGCCAGAGAAATTTCTCAAAATAAAACCGATTGGCTTGACTACTGCTATTTGTTAATGGACAGAGCAGGGGCGAATTCAAGGGGAAAAAGATGGGCAAGAAAAGATTTGTATGAAAAATAAATTTTTCATAGATACAAACATTCTCGTTTACACCCTTGATAAGTTTAACCGATCTAAACAGAAAAAAGCTCGCCTGCTTCTTAAAAAACTAATTTCCCAAAATTCATGTGTTATATCTACTCAGGTACTAGAGGAATTTTATGTGGCGGCTACAAAAAAAATGAATGCGAGTCCGGCTGTGGTTAAAGAGATAATTACAAGTTTTGAGAAGATAGAGATTGTTCACATAACCCCCGAAATAATAAAAGATGCTATCGATATAAACATACTTCATAAAATTTCCTTTTGGGATGCTCTGATAATTGCTGCTGCAGATACTGCTAAGTGTGCGGCGGTAATTACAGATGATCTTAATTCCAAACAAACTATTAAAGGCATTAAAATTATTAATCCGTTTGCTGTCAGACCCATAGAAATCCCGAATCTTTCATAAAAAATATGTATGAAATAGGCGGCTTATTGTAACATTCTAATAAACGCAATCGTCTATAATTTGTAAAAAATGATATTTAAGCCGGCAAGATATCAAGTCCTTGTTCAGCAGTATAAAAACAAAATTTATTCTTATTCGTTGTACATGCTGAAAAACAAAATGGACGCAGACGACGTTACACAGGAAGTATTGATAAAAATCTGGCTTAATCTAGATAAGTTTATGCCGAGCTCTGCTGCAAGCTGGATAATGAAAACAACACATAATCTTTGTATCGATTACCTTCGGAAACGCTCGGTTGAATTAAAGAGGACTTTTGAAATTGATGAAACCGCAGAAGAGATAATTCCTGATATCAAGAATGAAAATGATCCTGTTAATGCTACTCATTTCAAAATGATTGGTGAAAAAATAAAGGAAGCGATTAAACGCCTGCCTGAACAACTTAGAAGTGTTTTTGTGCTCTACGAAATTGAAGGATTGAAATATATGGAGATCAGCCAGGTGCTTGATATACCGCTCAATAGTGTGAAAGTTTATTTGCTGCGGGCACGAAAAAAATTGCAGGAGGAATTGAGAAGTTATGAATCCCGAAATACATAATTATCTCGACGAAGAATTAAAAGATGAAATAATTTCCGCAGCGTACGGGGATGCTCCTTTATTTGTGAGAATTAAAATTCTTTTGCTCTCTTTGACAAATAAAGAAATCCGGAACTTATACAAAGAATATAAAACAACCGTGCGGGGGGTACGGTTAATTAAACCGGAAGAGTTTCCCGAAGAATCGCTGAAAAATGTACTTGAGAAAATTACCGATCAAAAAGTTATCGGAATTAATCCGCTCCGCCGGAATAGAAACAAGGCGGGTCGCTTTGCAGTTGAAAGAACATTTTCAGATGATTTCCTATATATAATTTTCAAACGCCCTGTTGTATCGCTTCTAACGGCTCTTGTTTTAATAGCTGCCGTGACATTTTCCGTGATTAAAAATCAACAGGCTCCTTCGTACTCATTCTCGAAATATCAAATTGAAAATGCCGATAAACAGGTTGCGTACACTCTCGCTTTAATCGGTAAAATATTTGATGAAACACAAAACACAATCAGCGAAGAAATTTTAAAAAACAAAGTAAGCAAACCAATCAATCAAAGTGTGGATGCCGTTTTCAGGGTGATTCCACAAAATAATGTTAATTAAAAGGGGGTTAAATATGAAAAGCAGATTCTTTTTAACAGCAATTTTATTTTTGTCTTCCGTTCTGATATTTGCACAAAAGGAAGACTACACGAAAGAACCAGGGTACTTTAACTTCGGGGATTTTTCAATGATTAAAAATAATGAACCGATTACAGAAATAACTATTGAAGAACCTTTGCTGAAGATGGTTGCAAAAATGACTGGCGAAAAAAATCCGGGACTCGCAGATTTAATCGGTTCCATTAAGCTTATTAAAGTCAGTGAGTACGAAGTAACTACTTCCAATAAAGAGCAATTAGCCCATAAAATAGCTGTTCTCGATAAGGAACTATTAAACAAAAAGTGGGAACGGATAGTTAAGACAAAATCAAAGAACAGCATTGCCAATATTTACGTGAAAAGTGACAGCGGTGACGGCTACAGCGGATTGGTAGTAACGGCAATTGGAAAAGAAAACAGAGCCTCCTTTGTTAACATAGTAGGCAAAATTGATCTTGAAACGGTAGGCAAACTGTCCGAGCAGTTTAACATTCCGTCAATGGATTCGTTAAAGCACAAAGACAAATAGTTTATCTGTTCTTCGACAGATTTGAGACCGACCAAAAGTAACTCAATAGTGTTGCTCTTATTCCCGAAATCCATTTGGGAGCGAATTATTATGTGAGGTTGTCTCAAAAGCAGCTTTCTTCGCGTCTTGTCTGAAGAACTTTCTTTTGGAAAATGCTCAAAGGCACAAAGGTTCACAAAAAGACTTTTGAGACAATCCCTCAAGACTTTCTTGCTTTTTTTGTCAATCTCAGAGCAAATTAATCGTCCAAATTTGTTTTGCAGTAATTCCACCCTAAAGTTTCATATTTTTTGACTAATTCATTTACCCTGAATAAAAACGATTTATAGTTTTTTAGTTCCGAAGGTGTCCATACATCTTCAGCTAATGCCGCCAGTCTTGGAAGCAGCATATATTCTGCATGGGAAGGCGTAGGTACATATTCTGTCCACAAATTTGCCTGTCCACCCAGAATATGTTTGTATTGTTCTTCAGTTAAGCTATCTTCAGGTATTGGTTCAAAAGAATAAACTTTTTTGAGCGGAAGATTTCCACCGATTGCCGGCGGTTCTGTTTCCGGATCGCCCTGATAATAATCAAAATAGCAGTAATCGGTGGGGGTCATAACAACATCATGCCCGCTTCTTGCTGCTTCAATTCCTCCATTCATTCCCCGCCAGGACATAACGGTGGCTTCGGGAGCTAATCCACCTTCTAAAATTTCATCCCACCCGATTAGTTTTTTGCCTTTTGAAATTAAATATTTTTCGATTCTTTTCATGAAATAACTTTGAAGTTCGGCTTCATCTTTCAAATGTTCGCTTTTAATTCTTGCCTGGCACTTTGGACATTTTTCCCACTCCGTTTTATTTGCTTCATCGCCGCCAACATGAATGTACCTGCCGGGGAAAAGTTTTATTACTTCATCCAGAACATTTTGGAGGAAAATAAACGTGCTGTCGTTGCCGGCACAAAAAATATTGGTAATAGGCCAATAACTTCCGACCGCCACATTAAAAGGACCACCGGTGCATGAAAACTGTGGATAAGAAGCCAGGGCTGCAAGAGAATGAGCCGGCATTTCAATTTCGGGCACGATTGTAATGAATCTTTCCTTTGCATATTCTACAATTTCTTTTATATCCTCTTGAGTATAGTAACCGCCGTATGCTGCTTTCTCTCCTGGTTTAGGCGGATCGCGGTGAGTCCAATCCTGATATTCTCTGTCAACGCGCCACGCCCCAACAGAAGTCAGCTTTGGATATTTTTTTATTTCTATGCGCCAGCCCTGATCGTCTGTTAAATGCCAGTGAAAGACGTTGATTTTGTGCATTGCCAGTATATCGAGGTAAGTCTTGATAAACTCCTTCGGAAAAAAATGACGCACAACATCAAAATGCATTCCGCGCCATTTGTATTTTGGGTAATCTCTTATATGCAGACAGGGCAAAGACCAGTTTACACCGTTTACTTTTGTTGGACTGAAAATTTCCGGGGGCAAAATCTGCAAAAGCGTTTGTACACCGTAAAAGAATCCTGCATCTCCGTTTGCTTCAATCATAACATTGTTCGGATTTATTGTTAGTTCGTATCCTTCTTTACCAAGCTGTTCATCTTTTATATGATTAAAAGAAATGCAGTTGCCTTTTGTATCTTCTATATTTACAAATTGAAAGGGAAAGCCGGTTGAAGCTCGGAGTTTTTCGCCAAGGTAGTTTGCGATTCTGCCTTCTTCTTTATTTTCAAAATGATAGGCAATTTGTGTTTGAGCATTGAGTAAAAAACTTCCTTCGGTTGTTTCAACATTTGAGGGAAAAGGCACAACAGGAAGCTTTTGTACTTCTGTTAACCTTGCACATCCGAGCAGAATAGTTAAAAGAAAAATAAATATTAGTGAACGTTTCATAATTTATCTCGTTGATTGATTTTCCAATCTTGGAATTCCTGCACTCTACTTAGCAGGCGTAGCTGGCAACTTTTGCCACTCTCCTCGTGGATTACTTTTTTTACTTATTTTTTACAGCACCCCCGGCGGGAATCGAACCCACACTTCGAGCTCCGGAGGCTCGCGTTCTATCCATTGAACTACAGGGGCTATTGGTTAAATAAATTAGTGACTCTTAATAAATTGTTAACTAAAAACTTCGTCAATTTTTTATGCATTTCAAAATTAACCAAAGTTGGTCTGTTTTTCATAGTACTTAAAATATTTTTTTGATTTAGTCGATTTTAGGGAATAAGTTTTGACCGGAAATTCATTTATTTTTCTATTATAATTTAACGTTTGCTGCCGCACGTCAGTTCAAACTAAAAAGGAAAAACATTATGCCTACCAGAAGAGATTTTATTAAGATAAGCGGATTCGCATTTGCGGGCATATCATTGGCAAACAGTTCAATTGCAGAAACTTTCTCACCGGCTGCTTTGGAAAGTAAACGCCCGAAAATTTCTGATAGAAAATTTGTAAGCGAGGCTGTTGAAAACGAAATATTGATAGTGAAAAAAATTATTAAAGATAATGAGCTAGCATGGCTTTTCGAAAACTGTTATCCGAACACGCTTGATACCACCGTTAATTTTAGAATAATTGACGGCAAGCCGGATACGTTTGTTATCACAGGTGATATTGATGCAATGTGGCTTAGAGATTCTTCTGCCCAGGTTTGGCCATACCTCTGGCTGGCTAACAAAGAAAAAAAGCTGCAGGATTTAATTGCCGGTGTTATTAACCGTCAAACTAAATGTATATTGATTGATCCTTATGCGAATGCTTTTTACGATGGTCCCGGAAAAAGCCCGTGGTCGAAAGATCTAACTGATATGAAGCCTGAACTTCACGAGCGGAAATGGGAAATTGATTCACTTTGCTATCCAATCAGACTGGCATACGGCTACTGGAAAACAACCGGAGATGTTTCTTGTTTCGACAGTGATTGGACGGCAGCTATGAAACTGGTAATTAAAACTTTTAGAGAACAACAAAGAAAAAATGGAAACGGACCTTACAAATTTCAGAGAGTAACCGGCTGGCAATCGGATACTGTAGCGGGAGGCGGCTACGGTAATTCTGTTAAACCGGTTGGATTAATTGTTTCTATTTTCCGCCCTTCGGATGATGCAACGATTTTTCCTTTTTTAATTTCTTCGAATTACTTTGTAGTTAAGTCGCTCCGCCAGCTTGCGGAAATTTTCCGGGATGTTATTAAAGATTCAGGAACAGCGGCTCAATCTACTCTGCTTGCCGAAGAAGTTGAAAACGCATTAAGTAATTATGCCGTAGCTGATCATCCAGACTTCGGGAAAATTATACCGTATGAAGTCGACGGCTTTGGCAACAAATTATTTATGGACGATGCAAACGTTCCCAGTCTGCTTTCTCTTCCATACCTTGGGTTGATAGATTCTTCTGACGAGCTATATCGAAATACAAGAAAATTTGTTTTAAGCAGCAGCAATCCTTATTTTTTCAAAGGAGCATCGGCTGAAGGAGTAGGCAGTCCGCACACGGGAATAAATAAAATTTGGCCGATGAGTATTATTATACGCGCATTAACAAGCAATGACGAGCAAGAAATTAAGTTTTGCATTTCGATGCTGAAAAGGTCAAATGCCGGCACTGGATTTATGCATGAATCTTTTAATAAAGATAACCCCGACAAATTTTCCCGCGAATGGTTTGCGTGGGCAAATACATTGTTTGGTGAACTAATTATAAAAACTTCGGAAAATTATCCGTATTTGTTGGGATGAAATTTTCTTACTATTTCTGTAAAAAATAATCAAGGATTAAAGATGAAGATAAAATTATTACCGGTATTATTTATTGTTTTGCTTTCAGAATTATCTGTTGGAAATTACGCACAGGCTAAAAAAATTTTTTATGCCGCTGAAAATGTTCAAACCAAAATGGAAAAGAAAAAATATGCCGAGCAGGTTAAACGGGAATTTTTGCACGCTTGGGATGGTTATAAAAAATTTGCATGGGGACACGACGATCTGAATCCACTTAGCAAAACATTTAAAGATTGGTATGGCACATCACTCTTCATGACTCCCGTAGATGCTTTCGATACAATGGTATTGATGGGGTTAAAAGACGAAGCATTCGGCGCAAAAGAACTAATCGTAAAAAATCTTTCGTTTGATAAAAATATTTTTGTACAAAATTTTGAAATAACAATTCGGCTGCTGGGTGGTCTCCTTTCGGCTTATGAATTGGACGGCGACAAAAGATTTTTAAACTTAGCCGAAGACCTTGGAAAACGCCTTCTGCCTGCTTTCAATTCTAAAACCGGCATGCCGTATGTTTATGTGAATTTAAAAACCGGCGAAACAAAAAATGAAATAAACGATCCGGCTGAGATTGGAACACTAATGCTTGAATTTGGAACATTGAGCATTTTATCCGGCAATCCGATCTATTATTATAAGGCCAAACATGCAGTTGAAGAACTATATAAAAGAAGATCGGCAATTGGACTTGTAGGCACATTGATTAATGTAAACACCGGTAAATGGGTTAATACAAAAAGTCATATAGGTGGAATGATTGATTCTTATTACGAATACCTGTTAAAAAGTTACCTTTTGTTCGGCGATAAAGATTTTAAGATGATGTACGATTCAAGTATCGCAGCAGTGAATAAATATTTAGCCGATACAGTCAGTACCGGCTTTTGGTACGGAACCGTTGATATGAACACAGGGAAAAGATTATCAACAACTTTTGGTGCGCTTAATGCATTTATGCCTGCAGTGCTTGCTTTAAGCGGCGATATGCAGAGGGCGGAAAAATTACAGCAGTCATGTTTTAATATGTGGAAAACTTTTGATATAGAACCCGAACAAATAAATTATAAATCAATGAAAATTATTTCACCGCAGTATGTATTAAGACCCGAAAATATAGAGTCGGCATATTACCTGTATTACTTTACCGGCGATGATAAATATCTTGATATGGGCAAGTATTATCTAGAAAGTATAATAAAATTCTGCCGGACGGATTCTGCGTATGCGTCGCTTAAGGATGTAAGGACTAAAGAAAAGGCAGATAATATGCAGAGTTTCTTTTTAGCCGAGACGTTGAAATATCTTTATTTGCTCTTTGCAGAAGAAAGTACATTTGATTTTAACAGAATGATTTTTAATACAGAAGCACATCCATTAAAAAAATTTCATGAAACAAAATAGCATAAAAAATTTTTTAACAATTTATTAATTTAGAAATACATGAATATATGAGAAGGTGAATCCATGGCACAAACATTAAGAAAATCGGTAAACGATATTGTGGCTATACTTAAAAAGCAGCATGCACCTGGTCAAAAGAAAAAATCGATCTGGGAAACATTGCAAAGCCAGCTTTCCGATGAAGGGGAATGGGATCAAGAGTTGATAAAGGCAATTGAACAAGAGGCAGATAAATATCTGAATAAGTTTGATAAAAAAACTTTAACCGCTCTTTGGGAAGATTCCGATGTAGGACTCGAAAGCGGGAAAGAACCCTCAATGATGAGCACAAAAGAGATTAAGGATGACCTTATTAAAGAACTGACCGATAAAGTTATGGATAAACTTGACAGCGGTTATTCAAAAAGCGGTTACTTTGACGAGGAAGAATCTTCTTACGTTGAAAGAGAACGGGAAGAGGACCAAGACGACGAAGAAGAAATTACAGAGCCGGAAAGTTTTGATGAAGATATTAAGTTCGATGACGACATTTTTGACGACGATGATTATTTGGATGACGAGGAAGACAAGTATTGATGAAATTCCGACTGCATTCATCAAAATTTTTGGAATTTACTCTCAGGGCGAGGAAACCTCGCCCCTACTAATGCAGCACAAAAGTTTCAAACAAAAAAGATTTTTATTACATGCTTCTGGTATAATTTATCTCCATTGTTTTAACTTCTTTGCTGCCGTCTGTCATGTACATTTCCATTGTAAAATTATTATCGTCAATCACTTTAAATACTTCTTTTACACCGATTTCTTTTTTCTGCATCGGGTCTACGGAAGTTCCGGTGTAAGTTAGGGTTTTCGAGGCTTCATCGTATTTCCCTTTCATATACATCATTCCAGTACCGAAATTATCAACCCATATTGAAGAGAACTCATGCATTGCATTATCATAAGCTTCAATGCTGAATCCTTCGAAAGGCATTCCCATGAAAGTACCTGTATGGGTGGTCTTCAAATATCTTCCTCCCAGAAGTGACTCGATAACCGCTTTGCCTTCGGTTACAGATGGTTCCATGTTCGGGGTCCATCCACATTTTATTTGTTGTTTTCCATTCACCCGCCATTTTTGCCATTTGCTGGTGCATAGTGCCCGGAGTCATATACTCCATCCAAATTTTCATTTGGTCTGCGCCTTCCTGTTGATTTTCCTGAGCAGCAGCAGGCATTACAAAGTAAAAAACAGCAAGTATAAAAATCACTTTTATTTGTTTCATTTTTTCCTCCGTGTTTATATTAAATTGATTTGCACTTGAGAATATAACTAATAAAATCAAAAGTGAAAACCATAATTTTAAGCAGGAATTTCAGGCGGGTACTTCGTTTTCGGCTGAATTTTCGTGATTTTTCAATTTTAAAATTGACAGAA
>DYLN01000006.1:6212-11877 GCA_020722085.1 Melioribacter roseus | reverse complement strand
TGCTCGTCTGAAGTATTAAAACCCGTAAGTTATGGATGGCCAATTGAAGATGTATTAAAAGTTGACGGAAACGGTATTGTAAACGTTGATAGATATTCCACAAAAATTAATGTTAAGCACATCTTTTTTTTAGAGACCAAGGATTCAACAAACATCGAGGGGAAAGAAATTCGTGTAATTCGAGACAATGCGGGTTATTATTATTTCACATCTCCAGGGTTTCAGAATGTTTATGTTTTTGAATCCGAGGAAGGTGCTATGGCTTTGGAAAATAAAATATTGATTGATAAAAACGGGTTAACTTCTCCGGCAATGAATCAAAAAAATCCGTACATAGAAATTATTGACGGAAACAAAAAATATTTATTGAATAAAGATGGAATAAAGAGGTAGTGCTATGAGCAAAAAATTTTTTATAACAGTCGTATCACTAACATTGATTTTTGTTTTTTCCGGTATATCATATTCGCAATCCGACTATCAAAAGGTTCAGAATTTCAGAACTAAGTACAAAGAAATTGAAGACTCGCTGAAAAATGCGCGATCATTTGACGATGTGTTAAAAGCACAAGATAATCTGGAAAAACTGAAAATAGAATCTGCACCTATTGCTGATTTGTTAGACAAAAGTTTGTATCCTGAAAGCTACAACTCAACAATAGCCAAACTTGAAAATGCACTTCTTCTTCGCAAAAACGATTTTGGTCAAATAGTTGAACTAAAAACACAGGTTGACACATTAAAAAATCAAATTACTGTTTTGAATGAAAAGAATTCCAGTCTTATAGCTCAAATACGAGAACTTCAATTAAGTCAAAAAAAGGATAAAGAGACGATAGCTTCTTTACAGCGCCTTGCAGCGGCATTGAGAGCAAATTTACTGCAAAGAGATGAACTTGTAAGAGGAATTGTAGACAGTCTGCTGCAGTCTTTTGTTAAAGCTCCTTCTTCATTGAGTGATGCTGAAAGACAAAACATATTTAACAAAATTGATTCCGGCAATTTATTTTATAATGTAGAAAGAGCAATTACAGACAACATTCAGTTTCTGGGAGTTACAACACTAACGCCTGAGGACCTGAGCAGCATAAAAAAACAGCATAAAGATTTTTCAAAATTGTGGAGACAAATCGGCAGCAAGCTGTCGGAAGTATATTTAAATAAATCCGAAAAACTGCGGGAAATAAGTTTGATCAATAGCATGTTCGAACAATGGAATCAAAAGATAGATGATGAAATCTGGTCTTCCGTAGATAAAGAGTTTAGAAGTAAAGAGGTTTCACTGCTGTCGTTCAATGATGGAGACAGCTTTACGACCAGCGTATCGAATTACATAGATGACGAAATAAAAAATCTTTCCGTAAGAAGGAAAAGCGAAGCCTTAAAAACCTTCGATACGTTTAGTGATTCGATCTGGTTTGGAAAAATCAAACCTGTCTGGGTGCCTCTTTTAATTGACAACAAACTTTTGAGCGAGACACAAAAAGATACCATCGAAAGCAGAATTGCTAAATGGAAAGAATTAGTTGAGCCAGAAGGGATGCCTGTTTGGATTTATATCATTGCAGCATTGCTGCTGGTTTCTTTTGCAATTGCTTTGTTCAGAAAAAAAGAAAAACCAAAACCCGTGCCGGCACAAACGGAAATAAAAGCAGAATAAACGTCGTTTCTAATTCGTTACTCAAGGACAAAAAATCATTTTTGAGTACCATCTCTTTATCTTTGCTCATGCCGTTGTTTTTTTTACAACGTGTCAAATTCTCAATGGTGTGTAAATATTTTTCACACATTCATATAATTTATTTTTAGCATTTTCGTGCTAAGAAGTAATTACTTAGGAACAAAAAAGTCGTTCTAACTGAATAAAAGAACAGAAGTTCCTTAAAAACATACTTGGGGGGAATCGATCAATCCCTCCGCTTTTTTTAATAATTTATTTTTAACAAAAAATAGGGGGAGAAATATGAAACCAATCAAATTCTTGCTGATTCCGCTTATTGCGGCGGGTTGTTCATCGCTTATGTTAAAGCCGGCGGATTACTCATGGCCGGTTGAAAACGTACTTAAAATTGATCCGAACGGACTTGTCTCTGAAGACCGCCATACATTCCAAATAAATGTCAAACCGATATTTTATGAGGAATTTGCCGATTCAAACTTAGCTGAAAATAATGAGATAAGAGTTATAAGAGACCGGCTCGGCTATTATTATATGACCGCACCTAAATTTAAGAATGTTTATGTCTTTGAATCTGTTGAAGGCGGTATGGAACTCGAGAAAAAAATAAGTATCTCTGACACTCTTGCACTAAACACTCCTGTTTTTAACCAGAGACCTCCTTATATAGAACTGGTAGACGGTTCAAACAAATATTTTATTAACAACAAAGGGATTGTGAGGTAAATTATGATACGCAGAATTTTTTTATTAACGGTGGTCTCCTTGTTATTAAACTCGGTTTATTTTGCACAGTCCGATTATGAAAGAATGCAGGATTTCAAGAAACAATACAATCGATTGGAAGATGAAATTAAGAATGCCTCGTCTCTTAACGAATGCAATTTCATATCCGATGCAATTAACGAATTGAGGGATAACTTTGAGAATGATAAAGCGCTGCTCGATAAAGCGCTCTATCCGAATGATTTTGAAACCTCTTTGATTAAGCTGGAAAACGCACTTGAAGTTAGACGCAAAGATTTTACTCAAATAACCGATTTAACAGCACGAGTAGATACACTGCAGATTCGGGTGACATTGCTCAGCCAAAGAAACGACAGCCTCATAAGTCAGATTAAAGAACTAAACATGAGAGCGGAAAAAAATGAGGCAACAATTGCATCTTTGCAAAGATTATTATCACAGCTTCGTGTTAATATAAACAAAAGGGATCAGCTTGTAAGAGATCTTGTCGATACGCTCCTTGCAAGTTTTATCAAATCTCCGGAGGAAATGAGCAAAACAGAAAAGCAAGCCATCGCTTCTAAGGTAAAAAGTCAAAATCTGTTTGTGAATATAGAACGTACAATAAACGATAATATACGTTTTATAAATGTTACTATAGTGACTCCGGAAGACCTGTCACAAATGAAAAAACAGTATTCGGAATTCAGGAAGGCATGGAACAGAATAGGACCCAAACTGACTGCCGTTTATTTATCAAGCAAAGAAAAGAAATCTCAAATTGCAAACATTGATACACTTTTCAATAGCTGGAATAAAAGAATAGATGATGAAATGTGGGCACAGATGAATAATCTTTTCCGAAACAAGAATATAATGCTGCCCAAATTTAACAACAGCAATGAATTTGTGAGCAGTGTAAATTTTTATGTTGATAAAGAAATAAAAAATTACGGCATAGAGGACAAAGAAAAATCGGAAAACAATTTCCGGCTATTTTCCGACAGCGTTTATTATAAAGCAATCCGTGCTGAATGGATTCCAGTACTTCTCGATAACAATATGATGACCGAAGCACAAAAGAACGATATCGAAAATAAAATTGATCAGTGGCGGAATGTGGTTGAGCCCGGCGGAATTCCCGAATGGGCTTATGTAATTGGAGCGGTAATAATTATCGCAGTTGTCGTTATGGGCTTAACGATGAAACGAAAAAACAAGCACGTATCGTCAACTGCGCACCAGCCGACACCGTAATTTGTAAAACTATTGCAGGTCGGGACGCCTGTCCCAACCTGCAATAGCATTACTGATTATTTGATGAGTAACATTTTTTTGCTTTGAGTATAAGCATTAGTTCTGATTTGATAGATGTAAACACCGCTGGGCAGTTCTGATGCGTCAAAATTTATCATGTAATTTCCCCGCTCTCTATAATCATTTATTAACACGGCTACTTCATCTCCAAGGACATTGTACACTTTCAAGGTAACAAAAGATTTTACAGGAATGCTGAATGAAATACTTGTTGACGGATTAAACGGATTAGGATAATTTTGAAAAAGGTCGAATTTTCCCGGAACAGCATTGAAATTTTTTCCCTCTTCAATATTCGCTGCTAATTTCGGTTCGATTCCACCAACACCTGCAACAAAATACTCTGCTTCAACAAACTGCATTGTTGCATCTCTAACATCCACTCTCAGATAACAATCGCCGCCGCACAAATAAAAATTAAGAGTAGCACTATTAGCGCCGTTAATTGGCATCCATGTATCGCAAAGAGCATAGGGCTGAATTATATTCTTCCCTTCAGCATATATTGCATCATTGTTACCACAATCCCATTTGTAAAACCATTCATATGTACATGGAGGATACCCTCCGGACACATTCGCTGTCCATGTTCCGGTTGCGCATGGGGCGGTAGACGGACCAGTGATATAAACAGAAAGGGGCAGGGGATCCATATAAAAAGTAAGCCGGTTAGAATACATCCAGTAATCTTCCTGACCTCCAAAGTCACTAACTACATGTACCCTTCCTTCAATGTGATAAGTACCGGCATCAGGCAGTACCCAACCTCCGCTTTGTCCATTTGCCATGCACTATAATGACCATCAGGGAATTGTATTCTTGCCTGATATGCATCAACAACATAGTAAAAAGAAACAGTATGGATATGATAATCTACTGCCCCAAAATAATGCTGGCCATCCACAGGATAATCAAAATAGACATTCGCACTTTGCACTAAAGAAGTTATTGTGAAAAACAATAACAACAAAAGGGAAAATTTCTTCATATTGTCCTCCTATAAGTTGTTATGTTGTAACAAAGTATTAATTTGTTTGATCTGTTGCGCCAAGCAACTTTTCCTTTTTATATACAGGGTAGAAACCTAGAATTCAGATATAATTTTATTATTAGCACGCTCTGTATTGGCCATTTAGAAGAATTTGTTTTTTAAAATGATATTCCTATTACTAAGTTGTGTGTGTTAATAATTTTATTATCTATTTTGTAAAAATATCTGAGGTCAAAGCTTATTTCTGTTGAAAGAGGGTATGTTATGCCGCCGCCTAATATTATTCCCTCGGAATGACTGGGATGTGATTCAAGATATTTCTCTTTGTATTCTTCTGGTACTGCTTCGAAGGAATCGTATGCTATTGAGTAACCCGGGGTTCGAAAAATTTTTACATCAATAAAATTGTAATTAAGTCTAACTAATAAATATTGTTTAATAATTTTATTAATAAGAATATATTTAACGCCCAATGAAATAGGAAAGATATCATATCCTTTCTTGGTTACATAATAATCATCAGTCCAATAGTAATTTTTATTATTTACAACACCTTCTCGATAGGTTTTTATGTTATAATTTTCCGGTTTGAAGGACTTCGTATAACCCAGGGAAAAGTTCAGATCAATATTATGGATTAAGTTCGCAGTAAGCTCTACAAATGCACTGCCGCCTTTATCAACGAAGTTATTAAAATTAATTCCAGCTAAAGCTTCTAAATGAATTTTTGAGAACATAGAAGGTATTGGTTCTCTCTGTGCAAAAGAAATATTAAAAGAGAGTATAAACAATAAAGTTATGAGCTTTTTCATTTTAATGTAGATCTCCTAGATTACAAAAAACGACATTATTTTATAAGTAGGTAAATTGTAAGTCATATAATAGACAAAACCGAAGAAAAGATTTTTTGTCTTCATTTTACCCCCTTCTTTGTTTACATTAGTTAACCCAAA
>DYLN01000006.1:0-6112 GCA_020722085.1 Melioribacter roseus | reverse complement strand
CTTCTTTGTTTACATTAGTTAACCCAAAGGAGTATCCACCATTCAGGATCAATGAAGTACTTTGCAAAATAGAGATTTCGCTTTCCAGAGCTAAATTGGCGGTCATACTAAATGATTTTGTGATATTTTCTTTACTACCCTCAGCTTGCTCATTTTTGAATTTTGAATTCATTAAATATCCTAAATTGTAGTTACTATTGGAGAATCAATAAAGTTTATAATGTAGTAACAATAAAGAATAATTTTTCATAAACTTTTTACTTTCATAATTAATCTAAAAAAAAAGATAATACTTACAAGTTTTATTTAGTACTACCGAATGTCCCTTTTTCAATGCTGATTTATTTTTTGATGCTGCCAGCAGTAATCGCTTCCTTCCTTTGCATTGCGGGAACAACGCCTGCCGTTCTTTAAAATTGCTTTGCATTGCCGTGTAGTATTTTCTTTTTTGATATTTTCTTTCCTGATTGAATTACCGCCGGATTGCGAAGATTTATTTTGAGGAGGAGTTTCTTCTTTATTTATTTGATTTAGAAGAACTTCTTTTAGGTTTTCCAGTTCTACTATTCTGCCTTTTAAAAAGAAATTTTCATTTCGTATTGAATCGATTAATGTGATTAAAGAATCGTTAATACTTTTTAAGGAATCATGGTTTAGCTGGGGATAAAGAATTTGAGGAAGAAAAAGTACACTCAGAAAAATCATAGGGATATAATTTCTTAGTCGCACAGCAAAATTCCCGATAAGTTTATTTTGCTCGATTTAATTTATTTGATATAAAAAGCTGCAGAGAAAAAACCGACCCAATGTTTAAACGAAAAAGGTGCGGTTGTGCCCATGCTTGTATTTTTAATCGGAATTACGCCTTCGGTTACAGTATCGGAATAAGCAAGAAGTTTTCCTTCAAGCTTTCCGGCGTTCAAATTTTGAAGAATTTTATTAATTGTTAAAAGTCCCATAACGGTTGGATATCTTCCGCACCATATTGGAATTGTTTTTTCAGCTTTTTCCGAAGGCAAAATTTCTTTTGAAAGTTGAAAAATTTTTTGAGCTGTAATTTCGCCGTTAAAAGCTGTGCCTGCTATTTTTTTGTCTTTTTCTGTTCCAGTCTCGTGTGCCTTCCGGTCTTCGCCGTAAGGTGCGTTGTCAAAATCTTTGCCATAATGATTTGCATCGGTTGAAATCAAAAAGAAAATATCTTTACCTAATTCGAGATTGTTAATTTTGATGTAGTCGGATATAATATCTGCAAGCCTGCTGCTTATTTTTTCAATTTTGTTGTAAGGCATAGCCGTTACCATTATCGGGGTTATTTGCACGTCACGGTTATAGTATTGGAGAAACGGAATTAGTGCTTCAATTGAATGTTCTATTGTTTGTGCTTTATCGCTGATCATATATTCATTTAATTCTAGTTTTATTTTTTCCCTCAGCGGAGAAATCACAACATCTTTATATGGTCCGTGCCATTTCTCAAAGTCGTCGAGAATCAAAATATTTTTAGGGTCGTTCATTGCTGCCCGCACAGTTGCATGGGTTACTCCGAAAATAACAACCTCTTTTGCTTTTATTAATTTGTATAGAGGATAATAAATTCTTCCGGCGTATAAATAGTCATCGTGCGGCGAAATACCGGCGATCAAATTACCAGGAACACCCACATTAAATTCGTTTGAAAAACGCTTATCGAGATAATTTATGAAGCGGGTCATTTCATCGGCGTTCCAGCAAAAGCCAACGTTATCACGAATAGGTCTGATTGTTTGTGCGCTAATATTCATAAAGGAAAAAATAAATAATAAAACAAAATGTAAAATTTTCGATTTCATATTATCTCTTAATCTGAATAATCATAAACATAAATATAATGATGAAATTATGCATAGAAAATAATAAAGAAAAGAGGCTTATCTTTTTACAAAAATGAGATTGGTTACTTTTTAGACGACCTCTACAACACCACTCCAACCGCAGAGGTAACCGAAATATTTTTAAGCGAGTTGTAACTCACATCAATTCTGATTATTCCGAATATTCTTGATATTCCCGCATAAACTTCCCAGTAAGGTTTATCCATTGATGTGTCTGGAAGGTAATTTGAATTGTTCCAAGTTTTCAAAACACTGATACCGGTAATAAAATCAAGATAAAGGTTGCTTATGAAATTTAATCCGAGTGCTTGAAACGGTATTGTTCTCCAGTTATGTTCAAGATGCATTGCAAGCATTTTGTTGCCGGCGTATCTGTAGGGAGTTAGTCCTTTGAGTACTCCGGGCGGTGCGAAAAATCCGAGTGCTGTGTTAGGGGCAAACAAATGCTGGGGTCCGTAATTGCCTGTTATTAATCCAGCATCAGTTATTATTTCTAGATAAGGTGCAATAAATAATTCTTTGTAAAATGTTTTGATTTTGATCAATCCGGTAATGCGGAACTTTTCATAATTGAAATTGCTTGCAAATGCAGGATTGGAGATATCAAGTTGAGCAGTCAAACCGTTTTCAGGAAGAAAATTAACTTCTACGGGGTCTTTACCAAATAAAATTTTTAGCGAAACTTTTCTGTCAAAGCCTTCGGCAATTTCTGGATTTATTCTCGGTATTCTGCTGGTTTTGATTACGCTTTGATATTTCAATGCCGGCAGAGAATTTTCTTTTTCCGAGAGGAAACCAAATTCCGCCGAGAAAATTTTCCCGATGTTTTTGGTAATTCCAAATCCAAATCCTCTTGCTAAGTAATAGTTAAACTGATCATCAAAACCGGCAATTACCGTAATTCCGTTCATCAGGCGGGAATAAGAAGTGTATGAGCCCCATTGTTTAGACTCATTAAAAAACATTGCATCAATTTCGCTGATAAAGAAATCTTTCAAACGGTAGTTTATTTTTAAGTTCCCTTCAAATTTTTTTCTCCGAAAAGTATAGCCGGCGGAAAAATTCATAAATAATTTATTTTTAATAATTGGTCCGTTGTAGCGTGGTCCTAGCAGAATGCCGCTGACACGGTTGTCATCGAAAGTTATATACTTAATTAATAAACCCGGTACTTTTGAGAAGATGCTGCTGCTCGAATCGTTTCTAGATTCGGAAACCGTAACCAATCCGGCGAGTACACCTCTTACTTTAATTATCTTTTCTATTGTCTTTGTGCTGTCCAGGGTTGCATAAGCTTCAATCTCTGCTTTAGTCAAAGGAATGGGACGTTGTTCATTTATTTGTTCGCGGGTTAGCAGTAATGGTTTTTTACCTCCGCTGGTTGTGTCTACTGTGTATCCGCCGTACTTAGATTTTACTGCATTTTCTATAGAGTCGGGAATGGGAGGATTTATTTTGTAACCGGTAATACTGCTTATTTCCTCAAATTCCATTTTGTCAGTAGCAATCAAACCTTGGAAACTAAATTCGAATCCGGCTTCGGTTTCAACATAATTTGGGAGCCAGTAGCCGTTATAGTTGCTGAGCTGCTGGACAAATTTTACAGAAAGATCATTTATGAATGGAAGGCGCACCCCTTCATTTATTTGTAGGTTAACACCGTTCAAAGCATAGTTAGCGCCTTCAATTGTAATTTCGCCCTGAAGCAGCGGCTGAATGCTTGAACGGGGTATAACTTTTATTCTGTAGGTATAGCCGTTTGAGGATTCCGTTACATCCAGCAATTTATAATCGTAGTAATCGAATGCGTTATCGGCAAGAGGCAGATAAATTTTGTTTAATATTAATGTCAGTGTATCTTTTGAAAAGTCGATATAATAGCGGTCGGAAATGTTGAAATCCATTGAGCGGGTCCGCTTTTTTTGATTTTCGGTTTTATGGGTGGATAAAATAAATTCTTTTTCCCATCTGCCGATTTTATTGTAGCCTTTTACAAAAGTTTCTTCAATAATGCCGACTTCACCGGAAGATTTAAGTATTCTTTTCGAATAAGCGTTGTACTCAAAATCTATTAATCCTTTTCTGTTTTCTTTTTTTCTTTTTATTGCTTCACGAATGATTCTGTAAGAAGGGTCTTCGTTGGCACTGACGACAACCTCACCCAATTTCACTGCCTCCGGCTGTATATAAATTTGCAAATGTCTTTTTGCAGGAACAATTATGGAAACAGTATCGGTTTTATAACCCACATAAGAAAAAATTAGTTTATAACTTCCGCCGGTCAATTTTAATATGAATTGCCCTTCATTATTTGAAGCTGTTCCCGATGTAGTTCCATCGATCCGGATGCTGGCGTAGGCAAGAGGTTTCCCGGTTTTTTTATCACCGATAAACCCTTCCACTTCGTATTTTTGTGCGAAAGCGGTTTCTAAGAAAAGTATTAGAAAAATAAATGTTTTTTTCAAGTTAGTTCCGTTATTTTAGTATTTATTGACGAAAGTACTCTATGAAAAGTTACGAATTATTACTAAGAAATCCGGTATATGTTAAATTCCGGTTGTGTTTTAAAAAAATCAGTTGTAAATTTTTTTCGTAATAAGTCGACATATCTATTTTTAACTATGTTTAATAAAAATACTGGAGCAGGGATATGAAAACAGTTAAAAATATTTTAGAGACGAAAGGGAAAGATGTCTGGTCTGTTACACCCGAAACAAAAGTATTCGATGCTCTCAAATTAATGGCAGAGAAGAATATCGGTGCCGTTCTTGTTATTAAAGACGGTGAATTGAAGGGAATTCTTTCGGAAAGGGATTATGCAAGGAAGGTTGCACTTGAAGGGCTTTCCTCACAGGAAATAAGCGTGGAGAGAATTATGTCGCAGAAGATTTTCTTTGTTAGTCCCGCTGCAAGCGTTGAAGAATGCATGGCGCTTATGACTGAGAAAAGGATTCGCCATCTTCCCGTGCTTGAAAACAAAAAGCTGGTTGGAATGGTTTCTATTGGAGATGTTGTTAAGGAGTTATTGGAACACAAAGATTTTATGATCAGTCAATTGGAGCAGTATATTATCGGCGGGAGATAATTTTTAATTTGCTGTTGAAAAAAACATTTAGAGCAGTAAATTCGGATTTCAGAATAACGATTAACGATTTCTGATCTTAGAAGTTAAAATCGAAAATCATCATTAGTTGAGCCCCGATAATTTATTCTCCAATTACAACCGTCCATGGACGAACTCTCCATTCTACAATCAAACCGTTTAATACGTAAGGATCGTTCTTAGCAAACTCTTCGGCAATAATCGAACTTTCACCTTTGAAAACAAGAACTGCAGAGTCGGCCGGGTCGGCTAATGCACCGGCAAGAACAAGTTCACCGCGGCGGTGCGATTCTCTTGCGTAATCTAAATGCTGCTGACGGAACGGTATGCGCTTTTCTATGTAGTTGTCTACTGTTTTGTAAAATAATATGTAGTACATGGTTTGTCCTTTAAAAAATAACTGGCTTGCGGATTATAGAAACAAAACGAGCGAGATATTTCCAATATAGGATAGGTAAAGTCAGTAAGAGTATTCCTGAAATAAATAATTTTATTAAAATTTTTTTGTTTGTTTTTTTTCATCTTTACAAAGAGTAGAAAATGATTATTGGAAGAACAATAATACTTAACACAAAGTATAAAACATATTGATGTAAATATAGGATTTCATTTCTGATAAATTGCAGACTTATGAAATTTGTTATCAGTGCAATTTCCACCAAATTTCCCAGATATTTTCGGAAACTTGATCTATAATAATCAACGATAAAACCAAAATGATAAATGATATTGTTTATTTGGGATTTTTAGAAAATGTTTCCTTGAGTTTCGTTTTCAGGCTTCGGAGCTAAGATGATTTTTTGTTTTCGAGCAGCGCTTCAATGATGATTGCAAATTTTTTATTTGTTATGTGTCTGATAATTATATAAAAAGACTGCAAACAAACGACTAACGCTGTAACAAACATAAAGGCTGACAACCATTGTAATTTAATAATAGGTGTTATTTCGATTGAAAACATATATAGCCAAGCTAACCAGATTATAGAAACAATAAATCCACACCATGCACCAAGATAACTGTTTCTCGAACGTATGCTTTTAATTTTTTCAAGTTCTTTAACGAGTGATATTGTTGTTTCGGTTTTCATAGAAAAGCCTTTGATTTTGATATAGTAATTTAGCATTATCAAACAAAA
>DYLN01000241.1 GCA_020722085.1 Melioribacter roseus | reverse complement strand
ATATCGTGACCCAACGACAGGACTCGTATATTTAAGGGCGAGATGGTATCAGCCAGAGAACGGAAGGTTCGTGGGGATGGATAGGTATGAAGGAAGCAATAAAAATCCTGCTACATTAAATAAGTATGTCTTCGCCAATAATAATTCAGTTAATTTATCAGATGCGTCTGGTTTGTCGTGGGATATTGGAAGCGTTGGCGTTTCTCTCGGAATGATATCAATTTTAAGTGTAATGCCAGTCACACTGTACAATGAACCGATGGTCGCACAAGCGTTGTCCCCAATACAAGAAACACTTGCGGTAGCAATGTATTTAGAAGCAGGAAGTGCTTATTGGCCAAAAGCCAAACCTGCTGGCGAAAATTATCTGGAAAAAATTGCAATTGGATATGTGTTTTTAAATAGGGCAGTATATGCGAATAAATTTCCCAGTTCTTGTGGGACTGGAAGTAAATCTCTTAATTTTGGCGATGGAACAGTTTATGATGCTGTGAAAAGAGGTTCGGAAGCCCAGTATGTCTATGGTAGATTTACAGATTTTTTTGACGGTAGCAAGAGATTAAAATCTATTGAAGAAATGAAGACAATATTAAAAAATCCAATAGAGAAAAAACGATTTAATTTGTGTCTATTGGCGGCTACGAATTTACCTGCTGATTTACCGTCTATTCCAGCCAAAGATGCCGACCTAAATAACAAAGCCCCAGTATACTTCAATGCGGAAAACGTTTCTCCATATGAACACGCCGAACCGACAGGTGCGGAAAATAAATTAGGTGCACATTACTTCTTCTCGTTTGAAGATGGTTATTTCAAATTTTAAATAAGAGGTGTATTTTGAGAAAAATTATTTTTGTTTTTATTGCAGTGATTGTGTTGGTTTCTTGTAAAAGTAATAGACCGTTAGATTTAATAGACGAAAAAAAAATATCTTCTGCTATAAGTGATTATTTAAAATTTGAAACGTATTGGTCTGGAAGGTGGAGCGAGAGGGGCTACTGGACTACGAATGCTTCCACTGATTTGTTTAAAAAGAACAAAATTCAAATTACATATTCTTATAATAAATCAAGCGATTGTTATAAAATATTCATTGACGAGTTGAGAAGTGTTTTTTTTCTAACCAACAAAAACGGCTTTTATTATGTGAATTCGTCAGATGATACGTGGTGGAAAGAGGCGGATACTAACGAATTTAACGAATTGAAGGCAAATATCTGTAAAACTGGCTGTAAAAAAATTACTGTTTCTTTATCTGGCGAACCCCTTAATAGAATCGCTATAAATATTTCTGATAAAGAAAAAATGGAGAAAATTAAGACGATTGTAAAAGACGATATTCTGAAACAAAAGAGGCATTCTTTTATTTTGGGTTTGTTGAAAAAATATGGACTAAAGAAAATTACAGTTAAGATTGGAATAAACCAATTATCTTATCCAGGCATATATTATTTTATCAACGGTATACCATTTATGGGAAGTGTTATATATGACCCTGAAAGTTATGAAATATTATCTTCGGATTTTTTTTATTGGAAAGAACTCCCAGATAATAAGCATTATGAAAACATACATAAACAGATTGAAAAGAACCACTGGACTTTAAATTTATAAAATTAATCTGTTTTTCTTTTTTGCCTCACCCTCTTCTATACTCTTTCTCTGCCTTCTTTCCGTTTCCTTTGTCCGTTATCCTTTTACTCCTCCCATTCTTAACCCCAGCCAGTGAATTCAGTTTTAGCATTTTGATACGAGTCAGGGATTTGTTCTCATAACGAAATTTTTAACTCGTAGAGACGCCCCTTGTGGGCGTCTCGTTTTAGACGGGGGCGAGCCCCGTCTCTACAATTTTTGTTTGTTGTTTTATTACGGTGTGGTAAAATGTGTTAAGCAACGAAAGGAGAGAACGTGACAAAAACCGAAACAACAACAGCCACAATTCCATCATACTTCTACGACGCTGACGGATTGAGGGTTTCGAGAACCGACAACCTTACAACGACCACCACTTACTATGTTTGGGACTCTGAAAATCCTACTGGCTATCCGCAGGT
>DYLN01000005.1 GCA_020722085.1 Melioribacter roseus | reverse complement strand
GAATTTCTTTTAATGTGCGCCGTATCCCTAAATGTTTATTTTGGACAGATATGATAAGAATTAATATCTCATTCTATGAAGACCTGCTTTGGGCAATAATGGAATGTGCACATAAAATTATGAATAGACAGAAAAAACTTAAGAGGGGGAAAATTCACCCATATAAAAAACATCAAACTGCATAATGAAACAATAGCGACTAATTTTTAGATAACAAAAAGAAAAAGCCCCCAATTAGGAGGCTTACACTAAAAAAATTATTTCATACCATTTAATTCATAATCGCTCAGTTTTTTATACTGAGGATCTCTTTTGGCAAGTTCGAAATTCTCTTTTGCTTTTGCGGCGTCGTCCATTTTTTTGTATGCCAATCCTTTATAATAATAAGCAGCGCCTTTGAAGGTGGTGTTTTTCATAGCTATTACCGCATTAGTAGCGTCGATTGCTTTTTGAAAATTGCCGTTATCGATTTCCACTGCAGCCAGAGTAATATAAGCAGCATCAAGACTGTAATATTTAAGGGCTTCATTTAAATGTTCGGCAGCTTTATCAAGCTTACCGTCTCTTTTTTCTTCTTCGGCAAGTTTGGCATAAGACCTGGCAGTATACTCATCTGCTTTTTCTTTATTAGCTTTATTTTTAGTCAGCTCGCCGAATTTTTTAAAAGCCTCGGCTGCTTCAAGATATTTGCCTTCTTCATAATAAACACCGCCAAGGCCGTTATATGTGATATCAAAATTGGGATTGCTTTTTACTGACTTGTTAAAAGTATCTTCAGCTTCTTTTAACTTGCCTTGTTTTTTTTGTGCAATCCCCTTTTGATAATATATACGATAGTCGTTAGACGTTTTTAATGCAATATCATACTGCTTAACGGCACCTTCGTAATTTCCGGCTTTAAGCAGACTGTTCCCCTCATTATAAGCTTTTGCAGCCTCGGGGTCCATCTCGGCTTTTTGTGCATACAATTCAAATCCAACAAAGAGGAAAAATAAAGTGAACATAAAAGATGCGGATCTTTTCATGATACTTCCTTTTTTTAGTTATTGGTTGAAGCTGGTGCGGAAGGCGGGACTCGAACCCGCACGCCCTAACGGGCACTACCCCCTCAAAGTAGCGTGTATACCAATTTCACCACTTCCGCAAAAAATGTGTCACAAAATAGGATTGAAGATTAAAAAATGCAATACCGTAAGGCAGCCATCAAAAAGTTTATATTTCCGTTTACAGGTATAAAAGGTTTCCTTTATCTTTGCCTGTGGCGCATTATAGATTCTCTGATTTCTTTTCTAAAACTATATTCAAATGCTAGATATTTTATTATCTGTTCAGCAGTAAAAATATCTTTCAGTGAATTAATAAATGAATATTTCTCATTTATAATTTGTTCATCAATATTTCGCAGTTTATCAACTGTCTTTTTACAATAATCGTCCGGATTTTTGGTGTTCGACTTAAAATTATCCTCGATCCCAGCAAGTATCTTATCCCGCTCTTCAAATAAACTTTTTATCTTTTCTTGATTTTCATTCCTTCTGGCAAAAAATCTCACTGCCGTATCTTCACTTAAATTCAATGCTTCAATTAACTTGGCTTTTTCAAGCTGCTCTATTTTTCGTAGTTTCATTCTCACATTTTTCCCGGGACCCTCTTGTGCTGTTAATACTACAGTAAAAAGTAAAAGCAAAATTGTTGACAATATTCTTTTCATTGCTTCACCTTTTTAAATATTAATTTTCGATAAATCTTTATAAACTTCTTCCAGTTCTTTTTCGCTTAGGTTTTCAAGCAGGCTAAAATCATCACCATTTCTAAACTGACGATTTGTAATATAATAAGCTTCTGCACCCTTTTGCCACTCTGCCGGTATCATAACTGTATCAGGAACAGATTCTTCATAAAACCCGTAATCATCTATGTCGTTGCTAAGATTAACATATCTATCTGAAATTTCTCTTTGGTCTGCATTGGCTATAATTTCGTTAACAAGGTCATCCACAGTAACATTTTTATTTGCAGGCGAATAGATCAAAAATATTATCAAAGCCGCAGAAAGAGCGGGAATTGCATATACAATTTTTTTAGAGAACTGGTTTTTCTTTTTCGCTTGAATTTTTTCTCTTACTCTCGGCAGCAGATTAACGAAATACGCAGGATCGCCCGAGATTTCTTTCACACTGGAAATATTATCTAGATATAATTTTATTTTATTATACTCAGCTAAGAGTTGGTGTGATTCACTCAGTTCTTTTTCGAAGATTGTTTTTTCTTCCTCGCCCATCAGTCCGCTGAGGTGCCTTAATATCTTTTCATTGATCTTCATATTTCATCATCTCCGTTAACTTTTTTAAAGCATGAAAATAATTTGCTTTCAACCCGCCGACGCTTTTGCCGGTTATCTTAGAAATTTCTTCATACGTTAGTTCATCAAAGTTTCTCATAATAAAAACTTCTCTCTGCTTCAAGGGCAGTTTCTGCAGCAGTTTTTGTACTTTATCAATTATTTGTTTGTTAGAAATATCTTCAATAATATCATTCGAACCGGACAGCTCATTTTCACGTACATCTTCAAAACTAAAAAACCTCTTTACCTGATTTTTTTTTATCTGGTTAAGACTTCTCGTATTAACAATTTTATAAATCCATGTATAGAGACTAGATTTAAAACTGAAAGTCTTAAGCTTATTATAAAGAACAATTATTACCTGTTGAGTAACTTCATCAGCATCCAGATGATTTCCAAGCATTCTTCTTGCATGCCAATAAATTTTTTGCTGATATTTTCTGATAATAATGTTAAAAGCATTTTCATTCCCTTCATTAAAGCTTTTCACTAATTCAAAATCGTTATTTGGATCTGCCATAAACACATTTAAGTTCGATAACTTTGACAAAATAATACAAACTCTGGTTTAAATCATCTTTTTTAAACCGTTGAAGGTGTAATTATGTCAAATTATCGAATGAATAAAAAACTTATTACCAAGGAGGTAAAAATGAAAAAGATCGTTGTTCTTCTCGCCGCTGTTACATTTATGAGCATAGGATTAGTAAATGCTCAACCCAATAAACCCAACCGTCCAATTTTCCAAAATAACGGTGGGATCTATAAAATGCTTAACCTGACTGCCGACCAGCAAAAACAATTCAGCGATATCATGTATAACCAAAGACTAAAAGCTGTTGATATCCGGGCAGATATAGAAAAAAATAGAATCGAAATCCAGAAAATGATTCGCGATAATAATATCGATGAAGGAAAGATTCTGAGTTTAACCGATGCAAACAGCAAATTACAGGCAGAACTGAAATCTGAAAGGATAAAATCATGGCTTGCTGTTTATAAAATACTCACCCCCGAACAAAAAGAATTGTGGTCCAAAAATTTCGGCAGGATGGGAAATGCACGCGGATTTATGCGCGAACGGATAAATAGGTTAAAGGATAATTTTGGCTCGCGTCCAATGATGCGTAATCGAATGATGTATTAATCAGGAAATAATTAAATAAATGGTGAACAAAATGTAAGGTTTCGTCCCCAACCTGTCCGCTCGCAGAGTCCGTCTGACTCAGCGAGCGAGACGTTGGGAACGAGTCTTTAAGCCGGGTAGCACCGGCTTTTTTGGGTTTGTCAGTCTAATTTTAATCCATTGAATGAAATCAAATTATCAGTAATTAAAGGTCCCCCTTTATTGGTCTTAGTACAATTTCTTCAGCTACCATATTTGTTTCCAATGTAAAAACATCGAAAACTATTTTCCCGATATCGGAAGGTGTTATCATTCTGTCGGAATGTTTTTCAAGAACTTTATTTGACCACATGGGTGTTTTGGTTGCCCCTGGTATTACGTTAATTATACGAATGTTATGTTCACGCACTTCTTCTCTTAGTACATTTGTATATGCAAGCAGACCGTGTTTGGAAGCAGAGTAAATACTGCTTTTAGTGAACACCTTTTTTGTAACGACAGAAAGTATATTTATGATAGTTCCCTTCTTTCTTTTTATAAAGTCGGGGAGTACCGTCTTAATTGTAAAAATTGAACCTAGCAGATTAGTTTCAATAATTTTTCGAATTTCCTCCATTGTATCATCAGCAGCTAAGTTAAATGAAGTTATACCCGCATTATTGATTAAGCAGTCAATCTCCTTACCTTTCTTAATTTCATTGTAAACTTTGGAAATCTCAGAATGATTAGTGACATCCAGTTTATATATATCAACTAAACCGGCTTTGTCATTCAATTCTGTCTTAAGCCTCTTCAGTTTTTCTGCATCTCTCGAGCAGCAAATTACATTATGATTTTTTCTTACAAATATTTCTGCGATCGACTTACCGATTCCGGAGCCTGCACCTGTCAGCCAAATTACTTTAGTCTTTGCCGTCATACTCTTTTCAACTGGATAAGCTTTAAGAATTCGTTCCGGGTACTTTCGTTCTCCTTGAAAACACCGTGCATTGCACTTGTGGTTGTAATTGAATTTTGTTTCTCAACGCCGCGCATCATCATGCACATGTGATATGCTTCAACAACAACTCCTGTTCCCTGTGGAGAAAGGTATTCTTCGAGTGTATCACAAATCTGCTGCGTCATTCGTTCCTGTACTTGAAGTCTGCGGGCAAATACATCGACTAGTCTGGGGATTTTACTAATGCCAACAATTTTACCGTTCGGAATATAAGCCACATGAACTTTCCCGTAGAAAGGGAGCAAATGATGTTCACACATTGAGTAAAAATCAATATCCTTTACAATTACCATTTCATCGTACTTTTCTTCGAATATAGCTCCATTTAAAACATCCTCGATATTTTTTTTGTATCCCTGCATTAAAAATTCATAAGCTTTTGCTACTCTCTTGGGTGTTTTTATTAATCCTGGGCGATTCAAATCTTCGCCTATTTGTTCTAAAATAGTCTGTACAGATTTAGCAAATAAATCTAGATTCAATGTTATTCTCCTTTGTATTCAACAAAATTTTTTTCCGTTTCATATAGTTTAACTGAATATAACCTGCCGCTTGGAATTTTATCTTTAAGCTGCTTCCAGATCCCGGCAGCGATATTTTCGGTTGTTGGTATTATATCTTTCAAAAAATCTACATCAAGATTCAAGTTTTTGTGGTCAACTTTATTTATTACATTTTCTCTAATGATAGTTTTCAGCAGTTTTAAGTCAATAACATAGCCGGTGCTGGGATCAGGCTCGCCCTGAATAATTACTTCAAGGACGTAGTTGTGTCCATGCCCGTTCGGATTACTGCACTTCCCGAAAATTTTCTGATTTTCCTCATCAGAAAGATTTTTGTTAAAAAGTCTGTGGGAAGCACTGAATGTTTCTTTACGGCTTACGTAAATAACCATGGTTTATTTTTCTTCTAATGCTTCTATAACTTCCTCAACATGTCCGGGCACTTTAACTTTCTCAAAGATTTTTCGTACTACGCCTTTCTCATCAATTATGACAGTGGTTCTTTCTACTCCCATATATTTTTTTCCATACATGCTTTTTTCTTTCCAGACACCATAGTTTTGCAAAACCTTTTTCGATTCATCACTTAAGAGAGTAAACGGCAGATTATATTTTTGTTTAAATTTTTTATGTGAAACTGCGGAATCCGGGCTAACACCTAAAATCACAGCATTGATTTTTTTGAAGTTCGGAAATGAGTCGCGGAAATCACAAGCTTCTTTTGTGCAGCCGGAAGTCATATCTTTGGGATAAAAATAAAGAACTATTTTTTTGCCTGCATAATCTTTTAACGAAACTCTTTTCCCATTATCATCGATTAAAGTAAACGAAGGTGCTTTTTTGCTTTCTTCAATCATTTATTCTCCTTTAAGAAATAAGGGGCAGCTAAATGTTAAGACATCCCCTTCGAAAAATAGGTGTTCTAGTTCAGTTTTTTTAATGTTTCTTGTATTGCATTATAGTTCGGCTCATTACCGGCAACTTCCAGCACTTCGGCATATTGAATAACGCCATTTTTATCTATTACAAATGCAGCTCTTTTTGCAACTCCTTTCAAGTTAGCTTTGTCGGGAAGCCATACATCGTAAAAAGCTCCGTAAGCCGGTGCTACTTGTTTATTAAAATCACTTAGAATTGTAAAATTAAATTTATGTATGTTAGCCCACAACTTTTGAGCAAAGGGACTGTCAACACTAACAGCTAAAACTGCAGCATTAAGATTATCGTAATCTTTCATGCTGTCTCTTGTTGTGCAAAGTTCTTTTTCACAAACGGAACTTCCTACAGCTGGGAAGAACAACAGAACAACATTACTTTTTCCCTTAAATTGGCTTAAAGAAACCGGTTCGTGATTGTAGTTTTTTAATGTAAAATCGGGTGCTATATCTCCAACTTTCAACTGCATAAATTACTCCTTTCTATAATTATGGTTTCAGTTCATTTTTTTAAATGATGATGAATTTTTACCTTAAATTAAATTCTTACGTTATCAAATATTTACTTTACTAAAAATCTTAATGAAAAAATACCCTATTTTATAAAGAAATTAAAGAAATCAAAATATGCATATTTTTGACCATAGACTAAAAAAGGACATGCAGATTTGCTTTTGATGCTGCACATTTCTAATTTTATGTAGACTAAATCTAAATAATTATATAAAAAAAAGCTTTGAAAAATCAAAAGGCAAGAGAGGAATTCGAAAAATTCCTTAAAAAGGAAAAACACAGAATAACTCCTGAAAGATTCGAAGTAATGGATTATGCATTGGGTTACGACGGACATTTTGGCGCCGATGAATTATATGTAAAGATGAAAAGTGAGCACTCTAATATTTCCCGTGCAACAGTTTATAACACACTGGAACTGCTCGCCCAATGTGACCTTTTATCAAAAAGAAATTTTGGCGAACATAAAAGCAGATATGAATCTAATTACGGAAGAAAGAACCACGATCATTTAATTTGCACAAACTGCGGCGCAATAAAGGAATTCACAAATTCGAAGATCGCAAAAATAGTTGACGAGATATCCAGAGAACTCGGCTTCGAAGTATCAGGATATTCGTTCAATATTTTCGGCAATTGTTTAAAATCAGATACGTGTAAAAACAAACTTGACACAAAACATAACATTAGATAAAGCAAAAAAAGGTTCTGCATTAATTGTTATTTCGCTGCCTTCAGGAGAAACTAAAGCCCAGCTTATCAGGCTGGGAATTACCGAAGGGGATGTAGTTAAATGCATTGAAAGATTACCCGGCGGAACCGTTATAGTTCAAAAGAACAGACAGGAAATTGCTATTGGTGTGGAACTGGCAAAAAAAATAAAGATATCTCTTAAATAAGGTTAACATGAAGACTGATAATTTAATTGTTGACAGGCAGAATAAAATAAACAGTATTGATCTATCATCCCTACTGGTAAAGACCGAAAAAGTAGTTCTTGTTGGAAATCCAAATGTTGGCAAATCATGTTTTTTCAATCACCTTAGCGGAATGTATGTCGATGTTTCAAACTTTCCGGGCACTACCGTTTCAATTACGAAAAGCCATTATAAAGGCAGGGAAATTTACGATACGCCGGGAGTTTACGGTGTTGGCTCTTTCAATGAAGAAGAAAAAGTAGCCCGTGATATAATTCTTTCTGCAGACAGAATTTTAAATGTTGTCAATTCACTTCATCTGGAAAGAGATCTCTTTCTCACAATGCAGTTAATTGAAATGGGAAAAAAGATTTCCGTGCTGTTAAACTTTTCAGATGAGGTTAAGAAAAGAAAAATCAAAATAGATGTACAAAAATTGAGCGGGTTATTGGGGGTTGAAGTTATTGAAACGGCAGCAATTAATAACTTGGGATTTGACAAACTTGATTACGCCATTGAAAATGCACGAACCGGACACCAGCAGCTTGATATCAGTTTCATGATAGAAGAGGCTGTTGAAAAAACAAATTCGCGAGCCGAAGCACTGTTAGTTCTCGAAGGCGATGAAGAAATTGCACGAATAAACAATATCCCGGCAGGCACTGCCAATGAAAGAGAAAAACTATATATCAGCAGAAGAAATAAAGTCAACGAAATTGTTGACCAAGTTGAATATGAAGATTCTAAAAAAGGTGAATTTTTTAACAAGCTTGGCAGGCTATCCTTAAATCCGCTGACCGGAATCCCGATTCTTTTATTCATGCTCGTTCTTGTCTATTTCTTTATTGGTGATTTTGTCTCTCAAACACTTACTAATTATACTGAAAATACTTTAGGCAAAGGTGTATTCGAATATTATGTTAAATCGTTTGTCGCCGATTTAACTCCGGTAGAAATTAATGTTGAGGTCCCAGATGCCGCACAAAATATTACTACACAAAAAGACTTCAGTTTCCCAGAAGGAATGAATAAACTCCCGACATTAAAAAAAGAATTTGAGATCGTTTCCAGACAGCCCGAAGCCATTACCACATTTCATTTTCAGAATCCAATTGTAAAATTATTTTTCGGTGAGTTCGGCGTAGTAACAATGACTACAACTTATTTGATTTTTCTTTTGCTTCCGCTTGTAACTGCATTTTATCTTGTTATGGCATTTTTGGAAGACAGCGGTTATCTGCCGCGGCTGGCAACAATGTTAGACCGAACATTCAACAAACTTGGATTAAACGGAAAAGCAGTTATTCCGATCATGCTTGGTTTCGGCTGCGTTACAATGGCAAATATTACTACAAGAATTCTCGGAACTAATAGAGAAAAAACAATTGTTACTGCTATACTTCAGTTTGTTATTCCGTGTTCTGCACAGCTTGCTGTTATTACTATTCTTTTAACCGGAGCAGGCTTGGCTCCGCTTCTTATTTATGTCTCTGTTATTTTTAGTGTGCTTGTTGCTTTGTCGACAATTTTAAATAAAATGCTCCCGGGAGAAAGCTCACCGTTGCTGATTGATTTACCGGTAATGCAATTCCCTAGAGCAAAAAACATTTTGAAAAAGACTTATTACAGAACCATTGGTTTTATGAAAGAAGCCGGCTTCTGGTTTTTTGTTGGCGCTCTTGCGGTAGGAATTATGCAGATAACTGGTCTGCTTACTGTATGGCAGGATATTTTAGCACCCTTAACAACCGCATGGCTAAAACTCCCAAGAGAAGCAGCTAACGCTTTTGTTATGGGAATTGTAAGAAGGGATTTTGGTGCTGCCGGTTTATTCGATATGAAATTAACAATAAATCAAATTACTGTAGCTATTATAACAATCACATTATTTGTGCCATGTATTGCATCGTTTGTGATTATGTTAAAAGAAAGAGGCTGGAAAGAAGGTTTGAGCATTTGGTTTGGAACATGGATTGTTGCTTTTCTTGTCGGTGGTATTGTTGCACAAATTCTTATCTAATTTATTTTTTATGAAAAAGGACAAATATTACTTTAAAAACCAGTACCCGCTGATATGGCAGCAGGACGACTTTTATATAAAAATATATAGTTCGACTCCCAACGTTGCAACCGGAATTTTGCTTACAACAAACAACTCCACATTTGTTATTGACCCCGGCGACGGAATACTCCGCGATCTCAACAAAGATGTCGGCGCAAATTCAATAATGAAAATTTCCGATATTTTTATCAGTCATGGTCATCATGATCACATCGGCGGAATTTGGTCGCTCCTTACCTATATGTCTGTTTTGAAAAGAAAGGAATCTCTTAGGATTTATTTCCCGAAAGGCTGTATTGAAATTGAAAGCATTTATAAAGCATTTTTAGATGTTTACTCAAAAGAGTTGACATACAAAATCCAATTAATAAAAATTGACAAACAAAGTTCTTTTACGAGAAAATCCGTTCGAATAAAACCGTTCAAAGTTAACCACAGAGAGCCGGGAGACGACGGTTCGTCATCGGTGGCAGTACCCTCAATAGGATACAAATTCTTTTATGATAATAAATCAATCTGCTACGGCGGAGATACAGCTTATTGTGATAACCTTGCGAAATTTGCTAAGGATTCCGACCTCGCAATTATTGAAGCCGGCGCAGAAGATGAAGAAAAAACCGATCTTCACATGACTATTGCTCAGGCAATTCAAATAGGCAAAACAGCAAAAAAATATTTCTTGGTTCATTTGCCAGAATAAATTTATTTTTGCTGTATCATTGATTTAAGCAACTGGGGTTTTCTATGAAAAAGTTAATGGTTTTATTACTCCTTGTTTTTGCCTCATCTTACACTACAGCACAAAAGACATGGTCAGATCCTCAAATAACAGCCAAAGATATTAAGGCACAGATATTTTACATTGCCTCGGATCAATTTAAAGGAAGATTTACAGGCTCCCGTGAAATACGAAAAGTCAGTGAATACATAAAAGATCAGTTCGAATCCTACGGTCTAAAACCGCTTTTTGAAGGAAGCTATTTCCAGAAGTTTCCTTTTATTGAAAAATTAAATATAACTGCACACAACTCTTTTTCTATTACCGGTATAAAAAATTACAAATTACACAGTGACTACATTACCGCCCCTTTTTCCGGCAAAACAAATTTAACTGCGGGACTCGTTTTTGGAGGATACGGAATTTCAGCCCCGAAATTGAATTACGACGATTATGCCGGACTAAATGTGAAAGGAAAAATTGTAATCGTCATGCGCTACAATCCCGAACATGACAGTTCTACAACAGAATTTGATATGTATTCATCCTTCAGACAAAAGGCGGCAACTGCAAAAGATAAAGGCGCAGTGGGAATCATTTTTGTAAACGGGCACTCCCCTAAAAACGATGCAGATGAATTAATGGAATTAAGATACGACGGTGCACCGGCAATTAAAGATTTCGCAGCCCTAAACGTAAAAAAATCCGTAATTGATGAACTCTTTAAAAAACAAGGTTTAGATTTTGCCCGTTATCAGGAAAAAATAGACAACGAGAAAAAACCGGCTTCGTTTACTTTTAACGATAATCTAAAAGCAGTAATTAAAACCGAAGTTCATGAAGTAGAAAATTTTGGAAGGAATGTTGCCGGATACCTCGAAGGAAATGATCCGCTCTTAAAAGATGAGTACATTATTATTGGCGGACATTACGACCATCTTGGTATTGATCAAATGAAATATGCATCCATGTATAAAGGCAGAACACCCAAAATACACAACGGCGCCGATGATAATGCTTCAGGCACTACAGGTGTACTTGAACTCGCTGAAAAGTTTGCTTCACAAAAGCAGCAGCTAAAAAGAAGCATTATTTTTATAACTTTTTCCGGCGAGGAACTTGGGATACTCGGCTCAACATATTTCGTTAATAATCCACCAGTGCCTACTAATAAAATTGTGGCAATGCTCAATATGGATATGATAGGAAGACTAAGCGATAAAAATGAGCTGACCGTAATTGGCACGGGAACATCCTCACGCTGGAAAGATTTATTAAACGAAAACAACAAATATAATTTTGAATTAAAGTTCAGCGATGCCGGAACCGGCGGCAGCGATCATCAGGCATTTACAAACAAAAATATTCCAGTACTTTTCTTTTTCACAGGCATGCATCCCGATTATCATAAACCTTCGGATGACGCAGAAAAAATAAATTTAATCGGCGAAGAACAGGTAGTTAATTATGTCTATAATATCGCCTATGCAATTGATAACGAAAACACTCGTCCCGACTTTGTAAAAGTTGAAGAACCAAAGATGAGAGGAGGCGGAAGTTCAAAAGTTTCAGTCGGCACAATTCCGGAATTTGGATATAACGGTACAGGGTACAAAATTTCCGGCGTAACAGAAGGAGGAGCAGCCCAAAAAGGCGGTATGAAAGCCGGCGATATCATTGTTAAATTCGGTAATAAAGATATCGGAAATATTTATGATTTCATGTACGCTATAGGCAAATATAACCCCGGCGATTCTGTCGACGTAACAGTTCTAAGAGACGGTAAAAAGCTAAAATTAAAACTTGAGCTGCAGGCAAAATAGCAGAGGGCGAACAAAAATTGCAACGGTCGACTTTAGTGAGACTTGAAAAATAAAGCTCTACTTCGGTTAAAAAACTGGAAACAGAGTTTCCCCATGAGGCTGACTAAAAAGTAAAAATCAATAAAAATAATTCGAGAAAATTCCCCGTAAAATACACGGGACAAGCTGCGCTATTAGCGGTATTGTTCTATAAAAAACTACTTTTTGGTCAGCCTCGTACATTATCACTTCAATTTATTTTTCTGTTCCGTACTTAAGCTGTCGAAATGAGTTATTAAATTTTTAATGCTGTTATCTCCGGGATACAGCGTCTCAAGTTTCAGCAAGATACCTTTTGCTTTTTCGTATTCTTTCAGGTTATCATAGACACGCAATAATATACTGTATGGACTATAATAAGAAGCTACATCTCTCGGATTTCTTTCCATCGCTTCGAGAGCACTCTTTTCAACTTTCAAGGCTGCTTGTTTATATTTTACAGTATCACCGGCTTCAAGGTAAAAATTAGACATGTCGAACATTAATCTGTAATCCATAGGGATAACATTGACCGGCATTTTTTCCTGCATGGTATCTAACACTTTAATTGCTTTCTGCTTTTCATTCTTATCAAGATAATCATAAGCAAGTCTCAAAAACAAAGTTCTGTAATTTTGCAGCATCCTCAAATGATTATCATCGTAATAAATTGTACTGTCGTTCAATCCGCGGTATTTGAAACCGGGATGGTAAGTTTTGCTGTAACTAGGATTTTCTTCTACCATATTTTTCCACATCAGATTGTCATCAATAAAATCTCCTCTGGATTTACTCTTATACGGGACTAATCTATACGCCATTCCCTCCAATTTTAAATAATCGTCCAAACCAATCCTGCTGTCATCGCTGCACGTAGTAGCAAAATATATCGGTCGGCTCCACTGTGTTCCTTTAACAACAGCAAGAACGGCAATATCTTGATTTCTAATTGCTTTAATATCTCCAAATGTTAAAGTGTTCTTCATCGTAAAGGAAATTTTCCCTTTGTTCGTTATAGAAGTATCTGTAACCCCGAATTTTTTATAATCCTCAGGCGTAACAGGTATTTCTATTGTTTGAGGATCCCATCTTACCGGGCCAATATTATCAATTTCCCTATCTGTAATCTGCATATCAACTTTCATAGAACCGTGAGGGGATTCATATTTCAATTGCTTGATATACCATGGTGTATTTATTAAACTCAAGCAGGCTACTCTCACATCCCGTCTTACGCCTTCAACTTCCTGCAAATACCAGAGAGGGAATGTATCGTTATCGCCGTTGGTGAAAAGAACTGCATTTGGTGCAACACTCTGCAATAAGTTATATGCATAGTCCCACGGGACCCAATCTTTTGATCTGTCCTGTTCAAAATAGTTGGAAGTAAACATTCTAAATGGTATAAGAAGAAAGCCTAATCCGAGAACAATTACTGGTGCAAATTTTTGAAGAGAGTTAACCTTAACTTTTTCCCGAAGCAATCCGATAATGCTGTGCAGCCCGATAGATATCCAGATACTAAACATAAAACACATTGTGCCGTAAAATTTAATTCTTTCCCGCGGCTGCGGCTCTTGTTGATTTTGATAATAAGCAGTAATGTAAGTAATCATAAGAAAGAGAACTAAAAACACCGATGCCATCTTCCAGTCACGCCGGAAATGATAAAACAAACCGATCAAGCCAATGAGAAATGGAATTCCGAAATATGATTTAGAAGCAGGTCCGGCAAAACGCAAGCCGAATAATTTCCCGACTAGATTTGCAACACTGTTAAATGGCCAGACATTAACTCCTGAGTCCTGATCCCATGATTCTCTTCCGGCAAAATTCCAGAGAATATAACGGGTCATCATGTGGTTCATCTGGTAGTTCCACAGAAAATCCAAATCACTTGAATAGTTGGTATAGACACCACGCTGATTATCATCGGTAGTATACCTTCTCTGAAACACAGGCCATTCACCGTACTGCTCTCTATTTAAGTAAGTAACAAGTTCTTTAAAAGTACTCGGTGCATTTTCGTTAATGGGAGGATTAAGATTTGAGCGGATAATTATTACCCCGTATGACATAAATCCTAGAAATATCAGCAGAAAGGATTTTAGAATTAACCCTAATGTTCTCTTATCATTTTTGGCACTGTAATAGACACCGTAAATTAAAAGTGCAAGAAATACTGCAATCCAAACAATAGCAGTTAAATTATTCGTTCCTCCGGAAAGGTTGGAAATTAAATTAGGAAGATACCTTACTATACCAGGATAGATTAAGGTAAGCAAGACACTGCCGGCAAATAAAATTACGTAAATTGAATTGCGGTGAATCAATTTCTTCCAGAATGCAGCTATAAAAACAGCAGAAGCCGCAAGCATAAACATAGCAAATCTTGTGTCAAAGGCTTTGTAATCTTCCTGATATGGCGGCGTTGTTTGGGTCTGACTTCCCCATAAAATAAGACCTAACAAAAGCAAAATTCCGAGATGAACAAGCAAGTAATTAATTGACTTCCTCAATTCATTATAATCGGTAACATACTTGCGGTACATAATGAGCATTACAATTGAAATTGTTGTTAGTGCACCCATTAATCTTAAACTTGTGGACAAACCGACAAGGTATGCAATAAACAATATGAATTTTTCACTGTCTATTTCGTCTGCTCTTTCATTCCAGATAAGCATAAGATAAACAATAGCAGCAAAAACGAAAGTGTTGGTAGCGTATACTTCCGTTTCAACTGCATTCCACCATGTTATGTAGGCAAAAGCAAAAGCAAGAGAACCAATTGCAGCTGAAAGATAAACTACGACAGCGTCAGCGAAAGTTTTGTATTCTTTACCGCGGTAATTTTCAATAACTTTTATAATTACCCAATAAAGCATTAAAACTGCACCTGCGCTTGTCAGCACAGAAATCAAATTCATACGGAAAGCTATGTTTTCCGCAATAGGAAACATTGAAAATAGTCTGGCAATTAAAAGGAACAATGGTGCTCCCGGTGGATGTGGAATTTGAAGTCTGTATGCGGTAGCAAGGTATTCACCGCAGTCCCAGAAAGAAACAGAAGGCTGGACGGTTAAATAATATGTTATAAGTGAAGCAAAGAAAACAATCGCTCCCAAAATTCTTCTGCTTGTTTTTAGATCCATATTCTGTTCGGTTTATTATTAAATAAAAGATAAAAAAAATAAAAAAACCTGGACAAATTTAAAGAATAAAATGGCGATCAAATCAGCCGCCATTAATATAAACATATATCCGGTTATTTGCGGATACCTTCGAGTGGTACGGCTGTTTTTCTCATAGAATGAACTTTATTCGGAACGGGAATTACAACGCTGCTCTTTACATATTTTTCAAATTCATCACGGAATCTTTCAATCATAAATTTAACAGGCCAGGCTGCAGCATCTCCAAGAGCACAAACAGTATTACCTTCAATATTACTTGCAACATTAATTAAAAGGTCGAGATCCGGTGATGTAGCCTCGCCGCGGATAATTCTATTGAGGGTTTTAAGCATCCAGCCGGTTCCTTCGCGGCAGGGTGTGCATTGACCACAGCTTTCATGATAATAAAATTTAGTTATCCGCGCCAAAACTTTTGCCAGATTTGTATCTTCATCCATCACAATCACGCCACCGGTACCGATTGCAGAACCAGCTTCTTTGAGCGATTCCGCATCCATCTTTACACCTTCGAGTTTATCCCCTCTTAAAGGAGGCATGGAAGAGCCGCCCGGTATAACACATTTAATTTTTTTTCCGCCCGGTACCCCGCCTCCGAAATTATTTATCAGATCAGTTAAAAGTATTCCGGTGGGAAGCTCATAAACACCCGGTTTGTTAACATGACCACTTAAACCAAACAATAATGTGCCGGGATGTTTTTGTGCACCTATTGCAGAATACCACTCCCATCCTTTATTTATAATAGCGGGAACATTGGTAATAGTTTCCACATTATTAATGGTAGTAGGATTTCCCCACAAACCGTTTTGCGCAGGGAAAGGAGGTTTTACTCTTGGATAAGGACGTTTTCCTTCTATTGAATTCATCAACGACGATTCCTCACCGCAAATGTATGCGCCGGCACCTTTGTGAATAAATATATCACATGAAAAATCAGTACCAAAAACTGCCTTCATTTTATCGCCGACATAACCTTTCGCATAAGTTTCATCTAGTGCCTTCTGCATCAGATTAATCCATTTATGATACTCGCCGCGGATATAAAGGTAGGCAACCTTAGCCCCTATTGCATAGCATGTTATTATTATTCCTTCTATTAACTGGAAAGGATTATATTCAAAAATTTGCCGGTCTTTAAATGAGCCAGGCTCGCTTTCGTCGCCGTTAACGCACAAATATTTCGGTTTATCGGTTGTTTTCGGCATGAAGCTCCATTTCAAACCGGTCAAGAATGCAGCGCCGCCGCGTCCTCTCAAGCCAGATTTTTTTACGATATCTATAATTTCATCCGAAGTTTTTGAGAAAGCTTTTTTAGCTCCTTCAAAGCCTCCGCTGGATAGGTAAACATCCCATTGATTGAGATTATTAATATCCGGCAGAACTATTTTTACATTTTCCATTACTGTAAGGAATCCAAAATTTCTATAACTTTTTCTTTTGTAAGATTTTCATAATAATTTCCATTGACAGAAATCATCGGTGCATAGCCACAGGCTCCCATGCATTCAACTTCCTCAAGCGAAAACTTCCCATCTTTAGTAACTCCAAGATTATCTATACCAAGCTTATCCTTTACTTTATCCCAGATTTCATAAGCACCGCGAAGCATACAGGAAACATTTGTACAAACCTGAATATGATATTTGCCCATAGGTTTGGAAAAATACATCGTATAAAAATGAACCACACCAAGAACATCTACAGGATCAACATTAAGAACATTCGCAATTTCCTGCATTACTTCATGAGTAACATATTTGTTTTGTTCCTGTGCAATATAGATTGTATCCATTACAGCAGCTAACGAGGTTGGATACTTTTTCCTTGCTTGTTCAATTCTTTTTAGGTTTTCTTCTGTAAACTTGAAAGACATACTCTTCAGAAATTTGTTATTAGTCATTGGTTATTGACTAATAGGTCTACAAGTAATTGTTTATCAAAAGATTTCACTTATCTGCCTCACCCATTACGGGGTCAAGACTTCCAATTATTGCAATTACATCGGATACCATTTGTCCTTTACAAATCAAAGGCAAAACCTGAAGATTGCAAAAGGAAGGAGAGTGAATTTTCAATTTCCATGGTTGTCCAGAACCATTACTTACAATATAAAAACCAAGTTCACCTTTTGGATTTTCTGCCGAGAAATAAACATCTCCAACAGGTGGATTTATGCCGAAATTGACAATCATAAAATCATAAATTAATTCTTCCATTTTCGTATAAATCTCATCTTTATGAGGCAGCACTCTTTTCGGGTCGTTAGCCATTACCTCACCTCCGGGCATTTTCTCCAAACACTGGCGTAAAATTTTGGCACTCTCTTTAACTTCATCGCCGCGGATGAAATAACGCGATAGAGCATCACCCTCGGTGTAAGTTGGGATCTTAAAATCAATTTCGTTATAAAAAAGGTACGGCTTTGCTCTTCTTACATCGTACTCAACTCCGGTTGCCCGCAGATTCGGTCCGGTGACTCCGTAATTAATTGCATCTTCTTTTTTTAAGACCCCAACACCCTCAAGCCTGTCAATAAAAATTCTGTTGCCGAGAAGAAGTTTATCCATATCAACAAGAGCCGGTTCTAACTCATCGAGGAATTTTTTTGTCATAGCAATTGCTTCATCATCCATATCCGAGGCAACGCCGCCTATTCTTGTATAACTTGTTGTAAACCGTGCACCGGCAATTCTGTCAAATACATTTTGAATTTTTTCACGTTCTTTGAATGTCCACATTACCATAGTTACAGCGCCAACATCCATTGCATAAGTTCCAATCGCAACCATGTGGGCTGCAATGCGCGATAACTCGGCAATTATCATCCGTATGTACTGTGCCCTTTTGGGCGCTTCAATGCCAGCGAGTTTTTCAACGGCAAGAACATAAGCAACATTGTTGCACATTGTTGCAGTATAATCGAGACGATCGGTATGAGGGATATACTCGTAATAACTCATATTCTCAGCCATCTTTTCATAACCGCGGTGCAGATAGCCAAGTTCGGGAACAACTTTTACAACTGTTTCACCGTCAAGCCTTAATACAAGTCTCAGAACACCGTGAGTAGCCGGGTGCTGCGGACCCATATTAATCACCATCTCATGTTCGAGAGCATCTTCTTCTATTGTAACATCTTTATCGGCTAATAAAGATTTCAATAATTTTTCATCGGTATAAATATTTTTTGCTTTTTCCATCTTAGTCGTTTTTCTCCGGCAGCGGCAGTGAGCCAGGGATACCCATTACAGGGAATTCTTTTCTTAGAGGGTAATATTCAAATCCTTCTGGCATATACATTCTTCTTAAATCGGGATGATTCTTAAAATTAATTCCGTACATATCAAAGGTTTCCCGCTCGTACCAGTCGGCACTTTTCCATAAAGAAGTGACCGATTCAATTGCCGGCGGATCGTTTTTGAGGTTTGCTTTTACTCTCAGATTAAAATTGTTCTTGAAAGAATAAAGCTGGTAAACTACGGTAAATCTATTTTTTCTTGTTGCCCAATCTATAGCTGTCACATCTTTGCACATTTCAAAACTTAATTCGGGGTCTTCTTTGAGAAATTTTGCCAGTTCAAAAATTTTCTCAGAGTCAAAGACAAAGCAAAGATCATTCCTAAAATCAGTTACTTCTTCTAATGAATTTCCAAATATATTTTTTGTTTTTTCGATAAGAAGATTTTTAAAATCCATGTCAGTTTTTACTCAATTCTAATTCCGGCATCAATTTATCTTGGAAATCTCTTGCTCGTGTTTTCTTTATTTTATTTTGAATGGTAATAAGAGCATTCAATAAATTTTCGGGACGCGGCGGGCAGCCGGCTGTGTAAACATCAACCGGTAAAAACTGATCGATACCCTGAACCACATTGTAAGAGCGGTACATTCCACCGGAAGAGGTGCAAGCACCCATTGCAATAACCCATTTGGGATCAGGCATTTGATCGTAAATTCTTCTTACGACCTGTGCCATCTTGTAAGTTACAGTGCCGGCAACAATCATTAAATCGCACTGGCGCGGTGTAAATCGCATTACTTCAGAACCGAATCTTGCAATATCATACTTCGGATCAGCAGCAGAAATCATTTCGATTGCGCAGCAAGAAATCCCCATCGGCATCGGCCAGACAGAGTTACTTCTTGCCCATGCCATTAATGCATCCAGCTTTGTGGTTATGTATCCGTCACTTGCTAATTTTGCTTCTAATCCCATCTCAGTCCTCCTTTCATAAAAATATAGACAAAGCCTAATTCGAGAACAACAAGAAAAATAAACATCGGAACGAACGCAAAAAGTCCATATTGAGCAAATAATTTTTTGAATTCTACTGCCCACGGATAAACGTAAATAACTTCTATATCAAAAACAATGAAAAGCATTGCGACCAGATAATATTTAATAGAGATTCTTTCGTTTGTAGTTCCAATCGGGTCTTTACCGCTTTCATAGGGCATTATTTTAACTTTATTTGGTCGTAGCGGACCGAAGATTCTAGAAGAAAACACAACCGCAGCCCCAAAAATTGATGCTGCAAGTAAGACCAAAAATATAGGAATGTAATTAGTTACCACTTGTTTTTGAACTTTTTTAATACATCAAAATATCTAAAAATGATTCTAAAGTCAATTTAAACGAAATTTTTGGATGGGCTTAATTACGAAATAAATATTAACATACAAAAAATAATAAAATTGAATTCTTGAAAAATAACTCTCAAAAACTATTTTAGGATTTCAAATAATTTTTCAACAACTTTATCCAAATCTTTATAATCAATTACCAGAGGCGGCAGCATGCGTAGTACGGTTGCGCCTGCAGGCAAAGCGATAACCCCTTGTTTCATTAATTCTATTAAAAGGGGCTGTACTTTTTCTTTTAGTTCGATGCCGATCATCAATCCAAGATTTCTTATTTCCCTAACTTTGCTCAATTCGTAGCCGTAAATTTTTTCTCTAAAATATTTCCCCTTCGCTTCGGCTTGTTCAGCTAAATTATTTTCCAGCATAAAATCGATTGCTGCAATTCCCGCAGCACATACAAGCGGATTGCCGCCGAAGGTTGTTCCGTGCTTCCCAACAGGTATTTGAATTTTGTCGGAACATACTGCAGCACCCAAAGGCATACCACCGGCTATTGCTTTTGCAACCGTTAAAATATCCGGCTGAATATTAAAATGCTCACATGCAAACATTTTTCCGGTCCGGCAAAACCCTGTTTGTATTTCATCTAAGATTAAGATAATATTTTTTTCATCACATAATTTCCTAACCGCCCGGAAATAATCTTTATCTCCGACATTAATTCCACCCTCTCCCTGAACGGGTTCTAAAATAATGCCGGCTGTATTTTCATCTGCTGCTTCAGAAAGTTTTTCAAAATTGTTATACGGTACAAAAGTAAATCCAGGGACAAGCGGTTCAAAATCTTCGCGGTACTCTTTTTTAAACGTTGCGCTTAATGCACCGTATGTTCTGCCGTGAAATCCGCGCATTGCGGCAATAAAATTTTTCTTTTTAGTAGTAAACCTTGCAAACTTAATTGCGGCTTCTACTGCTTCTGTGCCCGAATTGGCAAGGTATGCTTTCGTCAGGTTAGAGGGGGTAACACTAATTAATTTTTCAAGAAACAACGATTTAGTATCATTATAAAATATACCGGGACAGGTTATCAGCTTTTCGGCTTGAGCTTTTATTGCTTCTACTAATTTTTCATTAGCGTGCCCAATACTGGCAACCCCAATACCTGCAGCGCAATCAATATATTCATTTCCTTTATCATCCCATAGCTTTGCCCCTTTGCCTTTTACTAATACAACATCCCTTTTCGGGAAGACATCAAATTCATATTTTTGCTGAAGTGATATGTAATCTCTCATTTTATCACCGTCCCGTTTTCGTTTAATGCATTTTGAATAGGATTTTCAATTCTACCGTCACTTATTATAACGGTTGTACTGCCGGCTCCCAATAACTTTTTTAAAGCATGAATTTTCCGTTTCATTCTTCCTTCAACTTCGCTTTCTACCTTTTCCAGATTTTCTTTCGGAATAAATTTAATAAGCGAAGCTGAATCGTTTTTATCTTTTAAATAGCCGGGCGCTTCTATTAACTGCAAAATTTTTTCAGCCTTTAGCTGTGAATGCAAAAGCGCTACTATATCGTCATTCTCCGAGTTGATAGCAAAATTGTCTTCGTCAATTATAGGAACACACAGCACGGGAGTATAACCATTGTTCAGCAGCAGATTAATTAGATTGATATTTATGTTCTGCGGTTTACCAGAAAAATCCCGCACAATTTTTGTTTTACCTTCTTCCCTAACCCGTATTCCGGTATTTCTTTTCCCTTGAATAATTTTTCCATCCAAACCAGATAAACCTACGGCATTAATACCGTTCTGCTGGCAAAGTTCAACTATTCTTTTGTTTTTTAATCCAGCATAAGCCATCATCATCAAATCGATTGTCTGTTCGTCCGAAAATACACTGGTGTAGCCGGATTGAGAAGTAATAACTTTTTTCTGAAAAGAAAGTTTTTCGGCAATCTCGTCTCTTAAAGCATTCGCACCATGAACAATTATAAATTTGTCATTAACAGACTTCAGACCGTTGATTATGCTTTTTAAATTAATTTCTTTTCCGCCGCCAATTTTTACTATTATCATTTTGTTTTAGTCCCATTCTCAAAATTCGGTAAGCGAATTGTTTTCAATTTTCATCCATCCGTTAATACCCGGCAGTTTCTCGGAGCAAACTATTGTTACTCTATCATTTTTTACAAAGTTCATTGTAAAATAATCCGGCTCTTCGTTGAAATAAGAATAGACGTAAGCTTTACTTTTGTCTGCAATTATTATGTTCATTGCACGGATGTAGCTTGTAAGTTTCTTAATTGCATCTGTCCCTTTTGCCAGAGCATCTTTTATATTTTCTTTATCAAATCTTTTGATGAAGTTAAAAATTTTTTCTGCACCTATTCGTCCTTCTTCTTTAATTCTTACACCAGAAAGTTCACCATTAAAAATAAAAACATATTTCTCATCATAAAACGGCATATTATTTTCTACCGCAATTCCTTTGTCCTGAAAAGCACTTCTTGCATGAGCAATCAGGCGTGTAGTTTTTCCGAATTTATCGAATGAATCTTCCCAAACTGGTTTTATATTTTTATAATAATTCCATTTCCCGTTTTCCCAAAAAGCACATCCCCATCCGTGCCCTTGATATTCTTTGCTGTTTTTGGAAATCTCGGCAAATTTTACAAGATACTCTTTAATGGAAAACTCATTCGTTGAATCGATATAAAGTAATCTGCACATTTCTCTTTCATTCTGAGTTGCGTAATAAACAAAGAATCTTTATTCACACTCAGTGGAAGATTCTTCACCGCCTTCTTCACTTTTGATCAGAAGCTGGGATTCAGAATTATACCGGATGAAGTCCCGGAAATTCCAGACCAAGTGTTTCTTCAAAACCGTGCATTATATTAAATGCTTGGAGTGCTTGTCCGGCAGCACCCTTCATTAAATTATCTATAGAAGCGATAACAACGAGTCTGTTGGAGAATTCGTCTTTCTTAAAACCGATATCACAATAATTTGTCCCGATTAAAAGTTTCGGTTCCGGGAAACGATATATTCCTTCGTTTTCTTTTACAATTCTTATAAACGGTTCATTGGCATATTCCTGTTTGTAGATTTTCCAGATATCTTTTTCTTCCAGATTATCTTTAAGAAAAACATGGCATGTAGCCAGCACACCTCTCACCATATCAATCGAAGTAGCAGAGAAGTGTATATTTATTCTTTGTCCGAAATTTAACTCCTGCAAAATCTCTGCCGTATGGCGATGTTTGGTTGGCATATAAGAGCGCACAGAACCGCTTCGTTCGGGATGATGCGACGCATCCGAAGCTTTATTTCCTCCTTCACTCGAACCAACTTTAACTTCAATAACAGTTTTATCGAGCTCAACCAAATTATTTTTATAGAGAGGATACAATGCAAGAATCGAAGTGGTTGCATTGCAGCCTGCACTCGAAATAAAATTCGAATTTTTCATTTCATTCCTATGCAGCTCAGGAATACCATAAACAAAGTCTTTTAACAATGCTGGATTTGAATGAGGATGACCATACCATTTATCATAATCTTTAGGGTCTTTCAATCTAAAGTCGCCGCTTAAATCAATAATTTTAGGAGCTATTTTTTTAAACTCGTTAATTTTAGTCATTGAGCTTCCGTGTGGCAGGCACAAAAACAAAAGGTCACACATTTCCAATTCACTCAGCGAAGAAAACTTTAACTGTGTTGCTTTCCTCAGATTTGGGTGAACTTTATAAATAAATTTACCAGTATAACTTTCAGAAGTAACCTGTTTTACCTCAATATGCGGATGGAAAAGAAGCAGTCTTAAAAGCTCGCCGCCGGTATAGCCCGAACCGCCGGCAACAGATACTTTTATTTTTTCCATTACATCCCCTCGGCAACTTTTAAAATATATTCTACCATCAGCTTAGGAATATTTACGCCGGTAGTAGTAATACTGTTTTTGTATTCCATTGTATAATTAACTTCGTTAACCACAAGTCCCTGCTCGGTTTCAAAAACATCGATAGCAACTATTCCACCTCCGACAGCTTTTGCGGCACGAACGGAAAGATCATTCAATTCATCGGTAACGGGACAATTTGTTGCAAGACCACCGCGGGCTGTATTTGTAATCCAGTGAGGGGAAGTTCTATAAATTGCGCCTATACATTTATCACCCACTACAAAACTTCTTATATCCCTTCCTTTTTTTTCAACATATTTTTGGATGTAAAAAATAGAATGATGATAAGAGCCCAGCACAGTTTTATGTTCCAAGATAGCTTCGGCAGCGTCTCTGTCATTTATTTTCGATAACAATCTTCCCCACGAACCAACAGCAGGTTTTAACACAACCGGATAGCCCATTTCTTCAATTGCCTCAAGAGCTGATTCTTCAGTGAAAGCAACTCTTACCTCAGGCTGCGGAACCTTATTTTCTTTAAGTGCAATTGAAGTCAACAATTTATCGCCGCAGATTGTAGCAACTTTAGATGTATTTACACATTTTACTCCAGCAGTTTCAAATAATTTTAGAGCATGCAGCGCACGTGAGTGGTTAATACATCTTTCCACCACAATATCGAGATTGAAATTATCTTCCAACAGATTAAATGTAATTTTTCTGTCATCGATCATCACAAGTTCGACGCCTTTTATTTTTTCAAATTCGTCAAGCAAAAATTTCTCATCTTTTCTAATCAGTGAATGAAGCAATCCAATCTTCATTTTCTTTTTCTCCCAATTAATTTCAAATTATTAAAATATTCGAAAACATATAGGAGCAAATTACTTGCTCTCTTGTTTATAGGTTTTATTGTGTTTGCAGGAATCTACGATGTGCTTTAATTCGACGAGGTCTACTGTTCTTCCTCTTTGTCCGACAGACTTAACTTCTTTTAAAACATCTGTTTGCAGATCATCTTCAAGCTCGCCTTCTCCTATTAATTTTAAGGCATATCTTAAAGATGCAATGCCTGACATGTGGTCGAGTGCAAAATGTCTTTCTCTTCCAACCAATTCTGGGCTTAAACTTTCATAATGCATTGGATTAATTGAAGCGGCGTGAGTATGAACGCCGGCACAATGAGTAAATGCATTAGCTCCCATTATCGGATAGTTTGCAGGGATAGGGATGCCGGAATGCTTGCTGACAAGATGATAAAGTTCGTTCAGTTTTAACAGGTTCCATCTGCTTTCGCCGAAATCGGAAGTTAAAACTACAAGCAGTTCAGCAAGATCTACAATACCTGCTCTTTCACCCAGACCAAGTACAGATGCATCAATAATGTCGGCTCCAGCTCTATAAGCATCGAGTGCATTTGCAAGTGCAAATCCACGGTCGTTATGGCAATGTACTGCAATTTTAGGGTTCAATCCTTTTTTACCAAGCTCGTCTTTAAGTCTTGAAATATAATCGTACATACTTCTTTTAGTGCCTGGGACCATATAGCCTGTTGTATCCGCCACGCTGATTATATCCGCTCCGGCTTCAACAGCGGCAGACGATGCGGTAACAACATTTTCAAACTGAGAGCGTACGGTATCTTCGGGAGTATATCTGATTAAAAGATCTGGCTTCTGAGTCTTAGCATAATCAATTACAGCGGCTATCTGTTGGATAGCTGCGTTCAAATCTTTTTTGAAGACGTTGGTTAATCTTTCTTCAGATACGCAGTAAAAAATTCCTATAAAACCAACGCCGCATTCTAATGCAAGATCGACATCACTTTTCAGAGATCTTGAATGTGCACCGACAACAGCTTTATAACCTTTTCTTGCAATCGCTTCAACCGCCTCGCGGATTTCGGAGGTAACCATTGGGTGACCGGCTTCTATAATATCTACACCAACCTGGTCTAATAGATTAGCTATGGCAAGTTTGATATGCTTATCGAAATATACGCCAGGAGTCTGCTCGCCTTCTCTTAATGTTGAGTCAAGTACGGAAACCAATTCTCATTCACCCCAATCTTCTTCTTCTTTTGGAGCTTCATTAAGAACGGGTGGATTTACCTGAACTACTTCAAGCTCCGTTCCGCAATCCGGGCATTCGAGCAGTTCACCCTGTACTGTATCTTCAGATAATTCTATAGCAGCCGCACATATTGGGCATTCAGCCTTCATTTTTTAACCTTTTTCAACAAAAAAATTTGTGCGAACATAAAAAATAAATCACAGCAAATCAACTAAATAATACTATTTAAGAGTTCGCCCGTCAGCCTACCATCTCGTCACTTCGTCACTAACGAAGCCAAAGATCAGACCGCCGAGACTGATGGATTGGACTCACCGCAGTCCAACAACCAAAGTCTGACAACGAAATGATCCGGTAGGCAGGTCTATTATCTTTAACATTTTATCTTTCCTCTTTAGTTTATTCAGACTTTCTGTCTTTAATTTAGTCTGGCAACTTTATAACTTTATAATGTACAAAAAAAATTCATTCGTAAAGAGGAAAGAAATAAGAAAAAATGAAAAATCAAGATGCATCAAATTACCATAAAGAATTGTTTGCACATTTCGGATATAATTTTGGCTTTGTAGCTGACCTGCTTGATAAATATTTTCAAAATAAAAATTCTGTTTCCGAATACTGGAGAAATTACTTTGACAAACTAACATCCAACGGCTCAAATAAAAGTACGGCAGAAAAAATTGATAAACTGCCTTCGGTTAAATCAGAAAAACAGATACTGACACTTTCTGATTCGTTTGAAATTTCTCCGGAAGATGACCCACAGCTCGTTACCGGAATTGGCGCCAAAATTATCGAAAATATGAACAACAGCCTTGCCATTCCCACTGCTACATCTGTACGCACTATTTCTGTAAAGCTGCTTGAAGAAAACAGAATTATTATTAATCAGCATCTTAAAAGAACAAGCGGCGGGAAAGTATCCTTCACGCACATCGTTGCATTTGCAATTGTGAAGGCTGTCAAAAAATTCCCGGATATGAACCGCTCCTTTGCATTTATCGACAACAAGCCTTACATAATTAATAAGCCTTATGTGAACCTCGGAATCGCAATCGATATACAAAAAAAAGACGGAACACGTTCGCTAATTGTTCCAAATATTAAACGTGCCGGACAAATGAACTTCAAACTTTTCTTTGACGCTTACAACAATATAATCGACAAGGCAAAACATTCCAAATTAGAACCGGCAGATTTTCAGGGAACAACAATCACTTTAACAAATCCCGGCGGAATAGGAACCGTCTCATCTATCCCCAGATTAATGAGCGGACAGGGATGCATTGTAGCAATCGGTGCAATTGAATATCCGGCTGAATTTAAGGCAATGTCGGAAACTGCGCTTGCATCTTTGGGAATCGGGAAAGTCATGAATATTACCAGCACTTACGATCATCGAATTATTCAGGGAGCAGTGTCAGGTGAATTTCTTGCACAAATTGATAAATATCTTCTCGGTGAAGAACTATTTTACGAATCTATTTTTAGGGATTTAAACATTCCGCAAAAACCTGTTGGCTGGGGAGTTGATACCACAAGCATCAGTTTCGGAAAAATTGAAAACATTGAGCAGGTAGAAAAACAAGCAAGAATTTTACAGCTAATTAATATGTACCGCGTGCGCGGACATCTAATTGCTGATTTAAATCCTCTCGAACACAAAGCTGCCTATCACGAAGAACTGGACCCTACCAATTACGGCTTCACAATTTGGGATTACGACCGTCCTTTCATTACCGGCGGTCTGCAGGGAATGGAAACAGGCACACTCCGGCAAATTCTCGATGTGCTGCATCAGACTTACTGCGAAAAAATCGGCGTTGAATATATGCACATTCAGAATCACGAGGAAAAAGTCTGGCTGCAATCCCAAATGGAACCGATAATGAACAAGTATAAATTCTCCGTTGACTGGCAGAAAAGGATAATACATAAACTTGTGCTTGCCGAAGGTTTCGAGCATTTCCTCCATACTAAATTTATCGGACACAAGAGATTTTCCCTCGAAGGTTCCGAAACATTAATCCCTGTACTCGATATGATTCTTGAAGAAGCCGCACAAAATGAAGTTAAAGAAATTTTCCTTGGAATGGCTCACCGCGGAAGATTAAATGTTCTTTCGAATATAATCGGTAAGAGCTATGATAAAATATTTTCGGAATTCGAAGAAGACATTGATCCCGATTCTCCACAAGGAACGGGTGATGTGAAGTATCATCTTGGGGCTTCAGGAAAATATTCAACCAAATCCGGCAGAGAAATTAAAGTTTCCGTCGCTTCCAACCCCAGTCATCTCGAATGGGTAAACCCTGTCGTGGAAGGAATTGTGAGAGCAAAGCAAACAAGAAACAACGATACAGAACGAAATAAATTTATACCATTATTAATTCACGGTGATGCTGCTTTTGCCGGACAGGGAATTGTAGCCGAGACTCTCAACCTTTCTCAATTAAAGGGATACCGAACCGGCGGAACAATTCACATCATAATTAATAACCAAATCGGATTTACAACTACACCGGAAGATGCACGATCTTCTCCCTACGCAACCGATGTAGCAAAAATGGTTCAAGCACCAATCTTTCATGTTAACGGAGATGATCCTGAAGCTGCTTTGTGGATTGCAAAACTTGCTTGCCGTTACAGACAAAAATTTCACAAAGATATTGTAATTGATTTGATTGGTTACCGAAGACACGGACACAATGAAGGTGATGACCCGGTTTACACACAGCCAATCATGTACAAGGCAATAAAGGAACACCCTTCGGTAAAAGAAATTTATAAGGAGAAATTAATCCGGCATAAAATAATGACCAGCGCCGAGATCGAAGAATTAGACAACAATATTCATCAAACTCTTGAAAAAGCATTAAAATTGACAAGGAAGAGTGATATAAAATTTAAACCCGATCGTCCTCTTGCTTACGAAAATGAATTTTATGAATCTGCTCTGCGGAATAATGAAACAAATGTTCCGTTTGAAATACTCTCACAGGTCGTCAAAGGAATAACAAAATTCCCAGAAAACTTTGCATTAAATCCAAAACTTAAAAAGCATATTGAAAAACGAAAAGAGCTGTTAACCGGAAATGCAAGAATTGACTGGGCGTTTGGAGAAGCGTTGGCTTTTGGAACACTTCTGATGGAAGGAAGACCTGTTAGATTAAGCGGGCAGGACAGCGCGCGCGGAACTTTTAGCCAACGGCATTTAATTCTAACAGATATGAATACCGGTGAGGAAATCATTCCACACAATAATATCTCCGGCAGACAAACAAATTTAGAAGCTCTCGATAGTCTCCTTTCCGAAGCAGCAGTGCTTGGTTTTGAGTTTGGATACAGCGTCGCCGATCCGCTTGCACTTGTTTTGTGGGAAGCTCAATTCGGCGATTTCGCAAACGGTGCACAACCTATAATCGATAATTTTATTTCCAGTTCGTTTACAAAATGGCAGCTCCCAAATAATCTCGTCTTGTTGCTCCCACATGGTCAGGAAGGACAGGGACCCGAACATAGCAGTGCAAGGCTGGAAAGATTTTTAATTCTCTGTGCGGAAAACAATATGTCGGTTTGTAACCCAACCACCCCTGCACAATATTTCCACTTGCTGCGTCGCCAAGTCCACAGCAGCAAAGTTGGAGAAGAAAAGCCTTTAGTGGTTTTAACTCCAAAAAGCTTATTAAGACTGCCGGCAGCCCGCTCAAGAATAAATGAATTTACAGAAGGAAAATTTTGGGAAGTAATTGATGACCCCATTGTAAATGCAAAAGATGAAATTAAGAATTTAATCTTTACCAGCGGGAAAGTTTACTATGAATTAATTGCAGAAAAAGAATCCGCTAAAAAGTTTGATACTGCTATTGTTAGAGTGGAACAATATTACCCGTTTCCAAAAGAACAGGTAGAGTCTATAATTCAATCATATTCGAAAGCGGAAAAAATAAAATGGGTCCAAGAAGAACCCAAGAATATGGGTGCATGGAATTTTATAATTCAACAATTTATCGAGATGGGACTGGATGTGAATAAATTAAAATATGCCGGCAGACCTGAAAGTCCGAGTCCGGCTTCCGGCTCAACCAAACAATATTTAAAATCTCAGGAAGAATTGATTAAGAAAGCGTTTGAGTAAAAAAGTTACCTGCTTCCATCAAATTCCACAGAACCAGCTGAAGCCAAAGTTGAATCCTGTTTTGAAGTATTGGGCTCGAGTTTGTTCATCCATTCGCTGCGTAAAGCAAAGAAAGCTTCTTTATTTTTCTTATCGACTGGTTTAGAGGGTGGAATCTTTTGTTTGAACGGGTCAACCTGTTTTCCGTTTTTCCAGAACCTGAAGCAAACATGAGGACCAGTCGCAAGACCAGTGCTGCCGACATATCCGATTACCTGTCCTTGTTTTACATGAACACCGGGACGGATTCCTTTGGCAATTTTTGACATGTGCAAATATTGTGTGGTGTAAGTTGAGTTGTGTCTAATCTTAATATAATTTCCGTTAAATCTTTTATAAGTTGCCTCTGCAACAACTCCATTTCCAACGCTTAAAATGGGTGTTCCGGTTGGAGCGGCATAATCGGTTCCCAAATGCGCTTTAATCCTGTGTAAAACAGGATGATACCTTCGCAAAGAATAACGTGATGTGAGCCTGCCAAATTTTAACGGTGATTTGAGAAATGCTTTCCTTAGACTGTTACCTTTTTCATCGAAATAAACATCCGAGCCGTTCTGTTCAAATCTGAAAGCATAATAATTTTCGCCGCCGGATAGAAATTCAGCCGCAAGAATTTTTCCAACCCCAACAGGCTTACCATCTATATATTCTTCTTCGTAGAAAACTTTGAACTCATCGCCCTTCCGGATGTGGTAAAAATCTACCTGCCATGCATAAATATCCGCAAGTTTTAATGCTAAATTTATTTCAAGATTATTATTTATAAATGTCTCGTACAATGAACTGTTAATTATACCATGTGCGAATTGCTGCTGTACGTCGACTTTCTTTTTCCCTTCGTAAATATTTATCGAATCCCTCAAATCAAAAACAATGTAATTAACGGGATCTTTCTGATAAACAAAATATTGAATTGTTCCTATTGTATCATCTGTTTTGTAAACAACATAATTATCGCCGATCTTAAATTTTCTCACATAGAAAATATCTTTGGATTTTTTTGCTATGTCGAAAATTTTTTCAAACGGAACATTATACGGTAAAAGAAGATCGGTCAAAGTTTCGTTATTCCCGATGACTCCTCTTTCTTCCACCAATGAATCTATTACAAAACCGAATGGACTAATCTTATGCTGAACTGGTTTTTGAACAACTTTATTTTGATTATTACTGCTGCATGCTGAGAGGATTGTAATTAAAAAAAAGGCAGAAATTGCTTTAAAGGATTTTCCCGTTTCGATAATGACCTCCTTATTGAGAAAAAGAATAATAATTTAATTTTCTGTCAATCGATTTATTATTGAAACAGAATCAATGCCGTCCGCTAAGGCGTTAAAGCTTGGAATAATTCTATGGCGTAGCACGGGAATTAAAAAACGTTTTACATCATCAATTGAAGGAGTGAATCTACCTTCCATAACAGCTTTAGTTTTTGCAGCCAAGATCAAATATTGAGAAGCACGTGGTCCCGCGCCCCAGCTAATTAATTCTTTCATATTAACTTTTGAAGAGTTTGTTCCGTATCTGGTGGAATTAACAAAATTAACTGCATATTCAATCACATTCTGGGCAGCGGGTACTCTTCGAATTAAATTTTGAAATGCAGACAAATCTTCCTTTGTTAATACTTTCTTTAAGCTGGGTGTATAATCACTTGTTGTTGATTTTATAATCTGAATCTCTTCATTAACCGAAGGATAATCCAACCAAAGATTAAACATGAAACGGTCAAGCTGGGCTTCGGGCAAAGGATAAGTTCCTTCCTGTTCAATAGGATTTTGTGTAGCAAGAACAAAGAACGGCTGGTCGAGTTTGTAAATTTCTCCTGCTGCCGTAACTTTATATTCCTGCATTGCTTCAAGAAGAGCAGCTTGAGTTTTGGGCGGTGTTCTGTTTATCTCATCGGCTAAAATTATGTTGGCAAATATAGGTCCCTTCACAAACCTAAAATATCGTTTCTTAGTTGCCTGATCTTCATCGATAATTTCCGTGCCTGTAATATCGCCTGGCATAAGATCTGGAGTAAATTGAATCCGGTTAAAAGAAAGGTCTAAAACCTCGGCAAGAGTTTTAATAAGAAGTGTTTTTGCAAGACCCGGGACACCAATTAAAAGACAATGTCCGCGTGCAAAAAGACTTACAAGAAGATCATCTATTATTTGATGCTGCCCAATAATTACCTTACCGATTTCCTGTTTAATTCTGCCAACAGTCTCGCTTAATCTCTCGACAGCTTCAACATCATTTACTGATGATTTTATTTGTTCCAATATTTTATCCTTTTATTTCCCAGTAAATTTTGTCTTTAAGTTCAACCATCCATTCGTTGTATAACTTTTGTTTCTTGTAATACTCAGCTAATTTTTTCAGCTCGTCATAATCCGTATCAAGCGAGGCTTTGTGCTGCGGTGTTCTTTTAACTAACTTCACAATGTGATAGCCGTAAGTCGATTTATTAACATCCAATCTTTTTGGGAAACTTATTTCACCTTCTTTTAATTTATAAATAATATCGAGAAGAGACTTATCGAGCTGGCTTTCTTCGAAAGTACCCAGCAGTCCGCCGTTCTTAGCTGTCTCTTTGTCATCGCTGTATTTCTGGGCATAATAAGCAAAAGTATTTTTGCCGCTATTCACACTATCCCTTAAATCGGTTAAAAGATTTATTGCATCGAGGTCGGCTTTTTCATCACTTTTTATTTTTATTAAAATATGGCGTGCATGAATTTCATCGCCTCGTCGTTCAAGTAGTTGAATTATGTGAAAACCTACAGGAGTTTCCACAACGCCGGATATTTGTTTAGGTGCGAGTGAAAAAGCAACGGCTTCAAACTCAGGATAAAATACGCCGCGTTTTACAAATCCCAAATCCCCACCTTGGCTTGCACTTCCCGGGTCATCGGAATATTTTTTTGCCAGTTCAGCAAAATCGGCTCCGTGTTTTAATGAATCCAAAAGCGATTCTGCAAATGCCTTGGCTTTGTTTCTTACTCTTTCTCCGGCTTGCGGATTAATAAATATGTGTGCTACGGTAAATCTTTCAGGAATAAGTCCTAACGAATCTTTGAAAGAATCATAAAATTCTTCTACCTCTTTTCTTGATACAGTTACGTCTCCAAATTTTTTTTGCTGAAGCATTTGTGCCATTAAATTTTTGCGGACATCATCTTCGAGGGATCGTTTCAATTTTTCAACAGACATGCCGTAAGCCTGTTCAAGTCTTTCTTTAGAGCCGTATTGCTGAATAAAATAATTCATTTGATAATCGAGCTGTTGTTTTACCTGATCGTCGGTTACGGTTATTGAATCTAATTCCGCCTGAGCATAGAGAAGTTTTTCTTCAATAAGCTGATTTAATACCTGCTTTCTAAGTGTTGAATCACTTGGATTGAGATTTTTCTGAGCAGCATCAACATTAACTCTAAAATCAAGTTCGGATTTCAATATAATATCTTTATCAACCACTGCAACGATTTTATCAAGCACCTGCTGTGCATGGCTTAAGTTAATCAATAAGAATAAAAAAAGGATTGATATTCGTTTTATTCGGTATACCATTCTATTTCCGAGTTGTAATTGCTGATTAAATTACTAATGTACTTTTCCAAATATTCTTTTTGTTTTACAGCGTTATATCTCTGCTCAACAATGTCTTTAATGCTTTCAAAAGACGGGAGAGAATTTTTCGGATATTTTTCAACCAGTTGAACAATCGTAAATTGAGAGGGTTCCGTTTGAATAACTAAACTCACTTCAAGCGGAAGCATCCCTTCAATATTTCTAAGAATATTTACAGGATAAATATCATGGCTGTAAAAAAATTTACGTGTCTTTATTTCAATAATTGACGGATCATTTCGGTATGCACTTAATATTCTATCCCAATCACTTTCTATCAGTAATGTTCTAAATTTAATTGCTGCATCTTCGTTGCTAAAGGTAATGAGATTCAATTTATATGCATCTTCGGGCAATTTAAAATCATCCTTGTATTTTTCGTAATATTGCTCCAGATCATGAATTGAATATGAGTTTTTATATTCTTCCAATATTTGTTTCTTCAATAAAGCTATTGCAAGTTCTTTTGTCGTTCTGGAAAGTAATATCTTATATTCATCTTGATTTTGAATTCCCCTATTTGTTGCTTCCTGATAGAGGACTTCATTTTCTACCCAATTTCTGATGATCTCTCCGCGGTACTGATTCTTGTATTTTTTAGAAGTGGCGTAATTATTTAAGCCGGCTTCGGTCAAGTATTCTTTACCTACTTTGGCTACGTACTTTCCAACTTTTTTTTCCCTGCCACAACCATATAAAATAAAAATTAATATAACAAATAATCCCCCCTTATTTAGTACCCAGTAAAGCCTCTTTAAGTTTGTCATAGTATATTTCCGGATGATATAATTTCCTTAGTCTGTTCAGGTATTCTTCTTCGAGCCGTTTACTTTCTTTTTCCTGATATAGACTTATAAGTTCGGGTTTAGCCTCTTCAAAGGTTTTTAACCTTTTGGGCTGTTTTTCCAAAAGTTTTACAATTGCCCACCCGTTTTTTGAATGGAACGGCTCGGAAACATCACCCGCCTTTTTCAGATTAAATGCTCTTGACGCCATTTCGTCTTTTGTTATATCCTGAAATTCCGGGTGAAGTGCTTTTTCTTTTCGGGGATTTGTGTCAACTACAAGCGAATCAAAACTGTAACCGCTTTTTAAAAGATTATTATAGTTATTAATTATCGAATCGTTTTTGGCAGTAACGTACAAATATCTTACGCGTTCGTTTGTCCAATATTTATTCCGTGTTGAATCGTAGAGCTTGCGAAGGCTGTTCGTATCGGTTTTGATTTTGTTCCAAACTTCTTCTTCCAATATCTTAAATAAATAAACACCGTTGGCATATTCTCTCATAAGCTTTGCAAATTCAGGATTTTCTTTCTCATAGTTAAGTGCTTTTTCTTTCATCAATATTTCGTTAGAATACTGTCTGATTCCAGTATCAAATATATTTTTTTTGACAAGTCTTTGTTTGTTATAGCCGTTTTTTGACATCCATGTAAGCACGCTATCGAGGTCATAGAATTTCCCCGCAACTTTGAAAATTGGTGTCTTACCGTATTTTTGTTTAAATGCACTTGAATCATAATCGGTACCTATTTTAATCGTATCAATGTTTGAAAGTATCATTCCTTCATTATTTTCCAGAAGCTGATAATTAAATTCGGATGCAAGAGAATCCCGAAGTTTATTGTATTCTGTTTTATACCAAGTTCTCTGGAAAAGATTTTTCAACTCATCCCTGTCTTCTTCGAAAGATGGAATAGGTTTTCTATCAACGACTTTAATTATATGAAATCCAAACTGGGTTTCAATTACAGGCGAGATTTCGCCGACCTTCAGCTTAAATGCTTCTTCGTCAAAAGGCAACACCATTCTGCCTCTCGTGAAATATCCGAGATCACCTCCTTTAGCTGCACTTCCTTTATCCGCCGAATATTTTTTTGCCATTTCACTGAAATTCGCCCCGTTCAAAAGACTATCTCTAATAGCCTCAGCCTCTTTTAGTGCTGCTGCAGTATCCATTTTACCCGTACTATCTTTAAAAGAGATTAATATATGCGATGCTCTAACCGAAGGAATTCTTTTTATTTTCTCGGTTGTTTTTATTATGTGATAGCCATAAGCCGATTTAATAGGTTCGGAATAAACCTCTCCAACCGGCGTGTTATATATTGCATTTTCAAGTGCGGGAATTGTAATCATACCGGAAGTAATATAATATACATCACCGCCGTTATTTTTTGTGGCGTTATCATCGGAATACTTTTTACACAGTTCTATGAAATCAGCTCCCTGCCGAATTGAATCGATTAAACTTTTTGCCAACTGATAAGCTTGTTTGTCGGTTCTTGCCGTGTCAACGCGTATAAAAATGTGACTTACACGAAATTCCCATTTTCTGCGCTCATACATCTTGCGGAGATTAGGTTCATAAAATTTGTTTTCAAGGAAAAGAGTTTTACCTACACTAATTTTATAATCATTAATTTCCTTTTGTAAAGCGGGATCCTGCATATAGCCTCTAACAAAAGCGTCTCGCAGTTTCATTTTGTAATTAAGATAAAGATTCAAAAAATTATCCAGCGTATTCAATGAATCTGCAGTAATTGTCGAATCGGAAGGATTATTTTTGAGATAGGCATCTTCAAGTTCTTTGGCAGAAATAGTTTGATTGTCAAAGCGGGCAACAATTATATCCGAATTTTGGGTTGCGCATGCAGATAAAAATATTGTAATTACAAAAAGCGGCAGTAAAAATCTATATGAATGCATCAATAAAAAACCTCCATATAATTTGCAATTTGAAAAGCTATTTTATCTATATATGCTTTGAAAATCAAGAAATACTGAGTGAAAGAGCAAAAGATAAACTGTTTTTTGGGGCAGCCTCCTATATTGCTATGAGCAAAAAAGTTTACAAAAACGAAATTGCAAAACTCACGTCGGGTCTTTGCGGTTATTTTTTACTTAACCACAAGACACAAAGTTTAGCTAAGTTCAGCTTCTTATTTCTGTGAATGTTATTATTTGGCGGCAGTACCCGGAATAACAGACGAGTCCACTTCAATAATTTTAACTTTTCCATCATCAGTTGAATCTAGCGCAAGAATCATTCCCTGGGATTCGAGTCCGAACAGTTTAGCAGGTTTTAAGTTGGCAACGATAAGAACTTGTTTACCTATTAATTCTTCAGGTGTATAACTCTTTGCTATTCCCGCAACCACCTGCCGTTTTTCTGAGCCAAGGTCTAATTCTAGACGAAGAAGTTTATCGCTCTTTTTAACATTTTCTGCAAAAACTATTTTCGCTGTTTTCAATTTTACACGTTTGAATTCATCTATAGTTATCTCTTCATTCTTTTTTACCGGTTCGGTTTCTAGTTTGCCCAGCTTATTAATTTGTTCTTCAATCTGTTTATCTTCAATTTTATTGAAAAGAATTACAGCCGGATTTAATTTGTGACCAGGTTTTAAATTTTCCTTACCTGCCTCGAGCCACACCGTTGGTTGTGCGTTTAGCATTTCAAAAATCTTTTTGGCTGAAAACGGAATAACCGGTTCAAATATCTCAGCTAAAGTAAAAATTGTATTTAAGCAGATATTAATGGTTGTGGAGCATTTACCGGAATCTTTCTTAATAGTAACCCACGGTACGGAATCATTGAAATATTTATTGCCTGCTCTTGCCAGATTCATCATTTCAAAAACTGCATCTTTGATTTTATATTTTTCAATTAAAGAAGCGATCTTAGCAGTTTGCTTTTCCAGTAAAGAAAGCATTTCTTCATCAATCGCTTCCATTTTTTTTCTTTCCGGTACAATTCCATTAAAATGTTTGTGTACAAACGTAAAAGTCCGGTTGATAAAATTTCCGAGAATGTCAGCAAGTTCACCGTTATTTCGTGCTTGAAATTCTTTCCAGTAAAAGTCGGTATCCTTATTTTCCGGTAAATTTGCCGCTAAAGTATATCTGAGGGGGTCAGCCGGAAACATTTCCAAAAATTCGAGCACGTCAATTCCCCAGCCTCGCGATTTGGAAAATTTTTTCCCTTCGAAATTAAGAAATTCATTTGCGGGAACATTCTGCGGCAAAACATACTTATCGTCGTTACCGTCGTTCCATGCCATCAGCATCGCCGGGAAAATTATGGTATGAAAGACAATATTATCTTTGCCTATAAAAGCTATATATTTTGTATCGGTGTTCTGCCAGTATTTTCTCCAAAAATCCGGGTCTCCTTTTTTTTCCGATAATTCTTTTGTAGCGGATATATATCCCAGCACCGCCTCGAACCAAACATACAAAACTTTTCCTTCGGCAGATTTTAATGGAACTTTCACTCCCCAATCCAGATCTCTCGTATATGCTCTGTCTTTTAATCCGTCTTTAAACCAGCCGTTACAGTATTGAAGAACATTATCTTTCCACCCGTATTTTTCATTCATTTCTTTAACATAATTTTCCAGCCGCTGCTGAAATTTACCTAATGGAAAATACCAATGTGATGTTTCTTTTAATACCGGTGTTTCCCCGGTAATTTTACTTTTGGGATTTAACAGCTCAGATGGTTCGTAAAGCGAACCGCACCTTTCGCATTCATCGCTGCGGGCTTCTTCGTAACCGCATCGCGGACAGGTCCCTTCGACGTATCTGTCGGGCAAGAACATCTTTGCTTTTTCGTCATAAAACTGTTTCGATTTTTTCTCAACCAACAATCCTTGCTTGTAATAAGTATTAAAAAAATCCTGCGCAGTCCGATGATGCACCGGCAGACTTGTTCGTGAATAAATATCAAAACTCATCCCGAATTTTTCGAAAGCTTCTTTATTTAAATTATGATAACGATCGATAATTATTTTTGGACTGACTTTTTCTTTGTCGGCAGTTATTGTAATGGGAACGCCGTGTTCATCCGAGCCACATACATAAATAATTTCATCGCCGTTTAATCTTTTATAACGTACATAGATATCGGCAGGCAGATAGGCACCACTTAAATGACCGAGATGAATTCTCCCATTAGCATACGGAAGTGCAGATGTAACTAAAACCTTTTCCTTTTTCAAAAGAAACCCTTAAGAATTTTGACCTCGAATATAACAAAAAAACACCAATCGATAAGTCCCGAAATTAATTAGAATTAGCCTTCCAAACCTTTATACATATCTTCAATCAAATCCTTGTATCGTTCTTCTACAAGTTTTCTTTTGATTTTAAGTGACGGCGTTAATTCTCCGTTTTCAATTGTAAAGGGTTTATCGAGAATAGCAAACTTTCTTACTCTTTCAAACGAAGCGAGTTTCTTTTGAAATTGGTTAAGCTCATTGTCTAACAGCTCATATATCTGCTTGAATTTGACTAATTCTTTTTCATCTTTATACGGGATTCTGTTGGCATCGGCGTATTCTTTTAATGCTTCGAAATCCGGTACAATCAATGCGCTTAAGAACATTCTTCTGTCGCCTATTAAAACAAATTGGTCGATATATTTGCTTGCGAGAAACATATTTTCAATCGGAGTTGGAGCAATATATTTTCCGCCGGAAGTTTTGAATAAATGCTTTTTTCTATCAGTAATAATTAAGAATCCTTCGGCATCAAAAACACCGATATCTCCCGTATGAAGCCAGCCGTCTTTAATTGCCTCTTCAGTTTCTTTTTTCTTCTTAAAATATCCTTTCATTATGTTGGGGCCGTAAGCAAGTATCTCACCGTCTTTGGCAATTTTTATTTCCACACCGGGTAAAGGTTTGCCGACGGTACCGAATTTATAATCGTTCAGCCTATTAACAGCAATTACAGGTGAAGATTCGGTTAGTCCGTAACCTTCTATAACAATAATACCTGCGGCTTCGAAAAATTGCCCTAGTTCACGTGACAAAGCGGCACCGCCGGAGATAAAAAATCTCAGCTTTCCTCCAGTCCGTTCACGAAGTTTTGAGTAAACAAGTTTGTCTGCAAGTTTATGTTTTAATGCAAGACCTATCGGAATATGCTGCTCGGTTTTTTTGACGGCTTGATATTCTTTACCCAACTCAATAGCCCAATTAAAAATTTTCTGTTTCGCAGGAGATTGTGTTTCAACATTTTTTCTTATTCTGGAATACATCCTCTCAAAAAGCCTCGGCACTGCTGTCATAATTGTCGGTTTTATTTCAAGCATATTCTGAGCAATTTTTTCTATGCTTTCAGCATAACAAATAATTCCACCACTCGAAAAAGCTGTATAATATCCGCCCATTCTTTCAAAAATATGACACAAAGGAAGAAACGACAGAAAAACATCATTCTGATCAATATCAAAAACTTCATGGGCGCCTTTAATATTCGACACAATGTTTTTATGAGTCAGCATTACTCCTTTTGGTTCACCCGTTGTTCCGGAAGTGTAAATGATTGTGCAGAGATCGTCTTCGCCGGCAAGGTCCACATTATCTAAAAATAAATTCGGATTTTCCGACTTAAAACTTTTTCCTTTTTCCTGCACTTCTTGCAAACTGTAAACATTCTTTCCGCTGGTTTTATCTTCATGATTCATGACAATAATAAATTTCAAAGATTTACAATTATTGATCACCTTTAGGATTTTATTCAACTGAAATTTGTTTGAAACAAAAATACCAACGGATTCGGAATCGTTAATTATGTATTCAATCATTTCAGAAGTAGATATAGGATAAAGAGGAACATCTACAGCTCCTAAATTTAAAATTGCCATATCAGCATAAACCCACTCAGGTCTGTTTTCGGAAATTATTGCAACTCTGTCTCCTCTTCTAACTCCTAGAGAAGTCAGCCCTAAAGCCAAATCTTCTGTGTTTTGATAAACCTCGTCATAGGTTATTTCCTTCCAAAACTCACCGACCTTTGTTTTTAGGGCGGGGCGTTTTTTCCCTTTCCCAAACTCAAGTGTAATAATTTTGAATAATTGCGGAATAGTTTTAAAATCTTTAATAATTGGCATTTTTGCTCCCGAATTTTTTCACAATTTAATTTGAGCAATTAACAAAAGCAATAAAAAGAATGGTTGTTCTTTAAATAAATTTCTAAATGGGTTTGATTTTTCATATTATTGCACCTCAATAAATTGAGAATGAATGAGAGCCTTACGGAATCTTTACGATTGGGTATTACATTGGGCAGAAACACCATACGGAGCTGCAGCCTTATTCATTCTTGCCTTTGCCGAAGCTTCTTTTTTCCCTATCCCGCCGGACGCACTTTTAATTGCACTGGCTTTAGGCTCACGTGCAAAAGCATTTAAATTCGCTTTGAATTGTACTATCGGTTCGATATCCGGAGCTTTACTCGGATATACTATCGGTTATTTTTTATGGTGGAACAGCGGTGATCAGTTTTCTGCAATTGCTCTGTTTTTCTTCCGAAATATTCCCGGATTCACCGAAAAAATATTCTTTGATATACAAAAACTATACGAAGCATGGGATTTCTGGATAATATTTACTGCCGGATTTACACCAATTCCGTATAAAGTTTTTACAATTTCAAGCGGTGCATTTCAAATTAATCTGGCTGCATTCATTATTGCTTCACTTGTAGGAAGAGCGGGAAGGTTTTTTTTAGTATCATTTCTGATCTGGAAATTCGGACCTCAAATAAAACTATTCATTGACAAATATTTTAACTGGCTTGCGGTAGCATTTACTATTTTGCTGATCGGCGGTTTTGTTGTAATAAAATATCTTATCTAATCTACTGCCCTAAATTTTTCCCATCTACAATGGGGGTAACGCAAATCAAAGGATTTTGCGGTACTTCAAACTTCCGAAAAATTTCTTCGAACAAACGATACTGCATTCCATGTCCCTCCAGCTTTGCAAATTTATGATATTTCATAAACTCGCCTTTATTGTTTACAGGTGCATCAAAAACAAAAGCATTTTCAAAATCTTCTTTGGCTCTTTCTTTAAGGTATTCTATTTTTTCATTATCAGTTCCTTCAAGAAAATATGATTTGGCTTTAAAGCCGGTTACATAGCCGTTTTCAATTATCAGGAATATATTCAAAACTGTTTCTTTCATATTTAATCAACTCCTTTTGTGTCCAAAAAAAATCCCCAAATACTGATATAAATTATGAATTTTTGTAATAAAAGATGATCAGAATAGAGCATCTTTTGGGATTGTCGGATTGTGAATTCGAGTTAGCTATCTTTTGTTTTGTTTATTTAGATCGATTCCTTTGTAATAGCCCAGGTCCTTGTTGTTTAAAAGTTTTACAGCGAAGGTAATCTGCCCTACATGATAGCTTAAATGTTCTGTAACATGCATAATAATTTCAGCACCATTGTAATTAAATCCCTGAACTATATAAGATTTTTTAATTTTTTCTTCCGAAAGATCTTCAAAAATTTCACAGCATTTTTCCGTTATTACACCAAATAAATTTAACAGCTCACTTTTTGAAAGGCGGGGTTTATCTTTGAATTCCTTATCCCTTTCCCTGTAGAACTCTTCACCTCCCAAGCCAGAGATAACGTATTGAGTTAAATTTCCGTTGAGGTGAAGTACTAGATTGCCGATTGAAACAAGATTATCATTAAAGTCATTCCACAACTGCTCGTTGGAAATTTCGTTAAAGCATTTTTCAATTCTGCTTCTGCTGATTTTAAAATGCTTGATTGCGGCATCGGTTAAATTTTTATAAATCATTTCGCTCATCTCTATTTACTGTTTCAAGGGAAAATGCAGGCATACAGACAGAAATGTATTCCGCACCGTCTTTGTCGGGAGTGCTGTATTGAACCCACTCCCCTCTTTTTGCAATTACAGCTTCGCCTGCGCTAATTACTATTATTTCATCGGCTTCGGTTTTCACATAGAGTTTTCCTTTTAATACAACAGTAAACTCATCGAATTCAGGTTTTTGACCGGATTCAATCCAGCCAGGAGGACTTTTCATTTTTGCAATACTCACTTCGGAGGTCCGGCTGTTCACAAGTCCTATATACTCTTCAATTATTTTGGGTTTGTTTCCTGCTGATTTAATTAAAGACGGAGAGTTAATTTTTATCGGCATGTTTTTCCCCTATTTTTTATCTGCCTAATAACCCAGACTATAACCATCCGCAGGCTATACGAATAAGGGTAACTAATAAATTTAAGAGGGATGATTGATGCATTTGATTGGCAAATTTCAGCTTGCTCAAAACCTATTAAAAGAAAAGTAAGCCAGAGTAAATCAACAAATTGAGCAGCAAGAAAGAGCGTACCCAGCGAAGTTTTCGGCGCTGTTTTTTCCGCTGCAAAGCCGACTCCAAAATGTCCGATGAACATTCTTTTTCCCTCCTTTCTATAAATGAAAAAGTGAATAAATAATAAGAACTATTCCGATAAAGATTAGAAAAATATTTACAAATAGTTTAAATCTTTTCTTATCTAAAAACATACTCAACTTCTCTCCGCAATAAAACCAAAGACAAACGTTAAAAAAGTTACCTTTAATCTTATAGCTTTCAGGCTGGAGAATATTGAAAGTGCCGTATATAATTATTATCAGTCCTGAAAGAATTTTTACAATCGAATCGGCTGCATTTTTTAGAAAAAATAATCCAATTTGATATTGATTAGGAAAGTTAACAGCGGCATTGTCAAAACAGCATCACCAAAACCAAGTGATGATCTGACAAATGCCGCAGTAAAAATTATTAACAAAACGAGAGCTAATATTATCAATATGTTTACTTTTTTGGTCCTATCATTTTTTCAGGTCTAACGACTTCATCGAATTTTTCAGCAGTTAAAAGACCAAGTTCCAATGCTGCTTCTTTCAAAGTTTTATTTTCCTTATGAGCTTTCTTTGCAACTTTCGCGGCATTATCGTATCCGATTACTGGGTTTAAGGCGGTAACAAGCATCAAAGAGTTTTCAAGATTCTTCTTAATGTTATTTTCGTTAGCTGTAATTCCAACCACGCAGTTATCGCAGAAACTTTCGCATGCATCGGCTAGCAATTTAATCGACTGCAAAATATTAAATGCTATAACAGGCATGAAAACATTCAATTCAAAATTTCCGCTTGCACCGGCAAAGTTTACAGTTACATCATTTCCAAAAACTTGATAACAAACCATCGTCATTGCCTCTGCCTGTGTAGGATTTACTTTACCCGGCATAATCGAGCTTCCAGGTTCGTTTTCGGGTAGACTGATTTCCCCGATTCCGCATCTAGGACCCGAGCCAAGCCAGCGAATGTCGTTTGCAATTTTTGTTAACGATGCTGCTAAAGTTTTCAGTGTGCCGTGCATTTCTACAATTGCGTCTTTTCCCGCCATCGCTTCAAATTTATTTGGCGCGGTTTTAAATTCTTTACCCGTCAATTCGGAAATTTTCTTTGCAACTCTAACTGCGTAATCACCCACTGTATTCAGCCCTGTGCCTACAGCCGTTCCTCCCAAAGGAATCTCAGTAAGTCTCTTTAAGCTATCATTTATTCTTTCGAGACCGTTGGTAAGCTGCTGTGCATAGCCGGAAAATTCGTTGCCAAGCGTAAGAGGTGTTGCATCCATTAAGTGTGTTCTTCCGATTTTAATAATATCCTTAAACTCTTCTGCTTTAGCAGCGAGTGCGTCTCTTAATCTGGTAACCATAGGAATTAATCTGCGGTGAATTTCTTCAACTGCGGCAATATGAATAGCTGTCGGGAAAGCATCGTTGGTCGATTGTGCTTTGTTAACATCGTCATTGGGATGAATGGGCTTTTTACTCCCCAATTGTCCGCCGGCAATTTCAATAGCACGATTGGAAATTACTTCGTTAACATTCATATTGGTTTGGGTTCCACTGCCAGTCTGCCAAACTACTAAGGGGAAATGGTCATTCAGCTTTCCGGCTATTACCTCATCGGCTGCCTGAACTATTAGTTCGGCTTTTTCTGACGGCAATGTACCCAATTCTTTGTTGGCAAGTGCTGCCGCTTTTTTTACTATAGCTAACGCACGAATCAATTCAAATGGAAATCTTTCTCCGCCGATTTTAAAATTCATCAATGACCTTGCAGTCTGAGCACCGTAATATTTGTCAACCGGGACTTTAATTTGTCCCATGCTGTCTGTTTCAATTCTAAATTCCATAATTGTTCTCCTGGGATTTTTCATTAAGATTATTTCAGAATCAAAATTAAGCCAAGGGTCTCTGAAATTCAACGGAAGCGGAAGAAATTACCATATAAGAATCCTTGCTCCATTATCTTTTTCTAAACAATCTTGCAGAGTTTAGAATAAATACTAACTCAGAAACAACGTGAATCAACGCAGCAAGCAAAGGCGTTAAATATCCCATAAAAGCAAGCGCAATCCCGCCTGTATCGATTAAAACAGTTCCCCAGAAATTAAAAGAGATAACATTTAAACATTGCCTGCTAATTTTGATAGCTTCAACTATTTTTGAGAGGTTATTATTTGCAAGAGCAATATCCGCACTTTCAAGCGCAACCGCAGTTGAAGTTCCCATTGCAATTCCGACGTTGGCTTCTATCAAAGCCGGTGCATCATTAACGCCATCTCCCACCATTGCAATTGTTTTCCCGCTGTTTTTTAGCTGCTTAATCTTTTCAAGTTTCTCTTCCGGAAGCAATTCACCGTAAATTTCATCAACTTTTAATCTCTCACCAATCTTATTTGCAATGTTCACTGCATCACCCGTTAAAAGAATTACCTTGTTCCCAAGTTTTTTTAATTTTTCAACTGCTGTCATTGCTTCTTCCCTAAGAACATCTGCTATTCCTATTGAGCCCAAGACAACTTTGTCTTCTGCTACTAGCACATCTGTCTCTCCACTTTCTTTCCTTTCACTTAGATATTTAATTACATCAGAGTTTAACTCAACAAAGTTCTCTTTTAAGAAGGAAGAACGACCGACAAGAATTCTACTTCCATTTTCTCTGTTAGGAGTCCTTTGGACGTTACAGATTAATCCTTTGCCGGGGAAATATTTTATATCCTGATATTCATTTACACTTAAGCCATTTTTTTTAGCTTCGCTCATGATTGCACCTGCCAAGGGATGCTCTGAATGCTGTTCTGCCGTAGCTGCTGTTTTCAGCATATCTTTTTCATCAAATCCGTTGAAAGTTTTTATGTTAACGACTTTTGGAATTCCTAAAGTCAATGTTCCGGTTTTATCAAGAACAATTGTATTAACTTTTCCAAGCTGTTCAAGATAAATTCCGCCTTTAACAATAATACCTTCTTTAGCGGTTCTGCCAATGCCGGCAAGTATTGCAAGCGGAGTTCCCGCAGCAACACCGCAAGCACCTGCAACAATTAATGCTGAAATTGTGGAATGAATATCTTGCGTAAAAATATAAGTAAGAATTGCTCCGGCGAATGCAAAATAAACAAGCCGAGCTGCCAGCTTATCCGCAGTTTTTTGAATTGGCGCTTTTGATTTTTCCGCCTTTTCTATTATTTCAATAATTTTTCCGAAAGTTGTGTCCTTACCAATTTTAGTTGGTTTTACTTCGAGAACCCCGGTTTGATTTATAGTTCCGGCAAAGACGGACATTCCTTCAATCTTTTCAATTGGTAAAGATTCACCTGTAATTGAAGACTGGTCAACCGAAGAATTTCCTTTTATTACTTCACCGTCAACCGGAATTCTTGAACCCGGTTTTACAATCACAATATCGTCTAAACCGAAATTGCTTAAATCAATTTCTTGTTCTTTATTATTTCTCCTCACTGTTATTTTATCCGGCAGAAGCTGAACTAATTTTTCAATTACTTTTCTGCCTCTGTCAACAGTAAAGTCTTCGAGCAATTCAGCAATTAAAACAAAAAATGTTATGACCAAACCAGTGAAGAAACTTCCTATTAACAAAGTTGCAATAACAGCAATCGACATAGAAAGTTCCATTGTCATCTTGCGTCTGCGAATTGCCTCAAAAGCTTCTTCATACATTGGATAACCGCCGATTAATGTTGCTGCAAGTGCAATGAAATCGAATGAAGCAATTACTTTCCATACACTAAACCAGCTAAGCAGCAGCGCTGTTATCATAAATGTGATTCTAATTAAATCTGATTTACCCCACGGAGGGGGATTCCGTTTTGCGGGATATTTTTTTACGTCTATCATTTCATTCCTTTCAGAAGAATTTAAAATTAAAAGTCCTTCCCTTTGGGAAGGGTTGGGATGGGCTTTACTTCAACATTTGCTTTAAAGCTTTGCTTAATGATTCAATTGATTGCTCACCTGTACCTTTCTTAAAAGCATCTGTTACACAATGCTCAATATGATCTTCTGTGATCAATAAACCAAGTGCTGCAAGAGCAGAACGAACCGCCGCAATTTGAATCAATACATCAGGGCATTCACGGTCGTCGTCAATCATTTTTTTTATGCCGTTGAGCTGCCCAATAGCTCTGTTTAATCTCTTTTCAATATCTTCTTTTTTTAGTTTGTGGTGCATAAAAGATTCCTTAACTTAAATAGATACCATACTGGGGTATAATATATGAAATGCTTTCATCCATTTCAAGTTAGAAAGCAGCTTATCTGAAAATTTCGCAGTATAACTGCTAAAAGGGTTGTCCGACAGTTCAACTGTCGGACTACCACTGAAATCAGTTTATTTGTAGGGACGTTTAAATGCTAAGAAAAGCAGAGTTCTTTTGAACAGAAAGGGTTTGTCTAAAGGATTCACTTTTAAATCTTTCTATCGTTTAATCCTCTTCGTCTTCTTCTTCATTTTCTTTTTCGTTCTCTTTATTCAAATCCTTTTTTTCGGGTTTCCCATTTTTATCAAAGAACAAATCTTTCTTGTTGTTTCCTTTTGTTACTTCAGCTTCATATAATTTTTCTCCATTCGATTTAATGATTTCAGCAGCGCCGGTTATTTGAAAGCCTTTGTAATTATCCCTTACATATTTCTCAATTCCGTTTGGAAGCTGAGAAATTTCTATTGCTGTTTCTGTTTCTAGAGTTTTTCCGTCTTTATCAAATATAACCGACATATCTTTTCCGTTAAATTTGAAACTGGCTTCATAATCTCCATTTTCCTTATCCCATTTAACTTCTGCTGCTTTGGGATAATGTTTTGTGAATGAATCTTTTGCAGTTTTAGGAATATTAACTTGTTGTGCAAATGTTGTAAAAGATACAAGTAACAACGGGATTAAAAAATATCGTGCTTTCATTTTTGAACTCCTTTTATATTGTTGACGATTGTTTTTGTTACATCGTAAACTTAAAAAGTAATTCTAAAGAAATTTTGAAGATGAATCTGAAATTTTGCGTTCCCAATGAGGACATTGGGAACGAGAGGTTTCACTTTCTATTCTTTAATTTTCATTAAGATAGTTGGCAGCACAATTATCAATAAGGGAATAACAATTATAAACCCACCGATGATAGCAATTGCAAGCGGCTGATGCATCTGCGCTCCGGTTCCAATTCCTAATGCAAGCGGAAATAATGCTGTGATTGCTCCAAGTGCAGTCATAAGATTTGGGCGAAGTCTTCTTGAAACCGAATAAACAATTGCATCATCTTTTTTCATTCCGTTTTGTTTAGCATCTGAAAATTGTAGGTAAGTAAAAATAGAATTTTCACCGATAATGCCGACAATCATAATCAGTCCAATATAACTTCCTACATTTAAAGGTGTGCCAGTTAAAAACAATGCAAGTACACTGCCACTAATACCAAGAACAGCAAGAAAAATAATTGCAAAGCCAATTCGCACTTTTCTGAACAAAAAGAGTATAACAGTAAAAACCAATAAGACTGCAAGTAATAAAATAGTAATTAACTCTTTGAAAGCCTGCTGTTGATCTGCATAAGAACCGCCATAAACAATTTGATACCCTTGTGGTAAGGAAATTTTTGCTGAAATATTTTTTTGAATATCAGCAAGAGTGCTGCCAAGGTCACGATTGTTTAATCTTGCAGTAACAGCAATCATTTGTTTTAAATTATCACGGTCAATTTCAGCCACACCTTCATTAACAACTAAATCTAAAAATTCATCTATTGGTTTTAATTTACCGTCATTAAGAAAAATAAAATCGTGTTTTAGTTTATTTATAGATACTGAGTTTGGATTTTCCATCATTCTGATATCAACTATCTGTTTTTTTTTCAAGAATGGATCCGACAACTGAACCCTCAATCTTTGTCTACATCTGGAACTGGAAATCACTTGTTGATAATTGATATTGCGAAAGGTTAGCAATGTTTGGTTCAAATTTTATTTCAGGCCCTGCAATAATAATTCCATTAAAAGCATCCGCGGTTCCATTTATATTTTTCTTGAATCTTTTTTCGAAATTTATCTGAGATACTTATATTCTGCTAATTTTAAAGTGCCATCTTTAATCAAGCCAATACCTGGTGCATATATTTTATACTCCTTTACTCCTTTTTCCAACGGTGTCGTCTCTTCAGTTTTTAAGCAATATTGGAAGAAACCGGCAGAAGTTTTTAAAGAATCATTCACAGAAATTATTTCAGCTCGATCCATGGCGGTGCCAGGGGCTACTTCTTGATAATATTTTGCACCTAACGAGAAAACTCCGGGTATTGCTAATCCAAATTTTGCCCTGTGCACACCAGCTTGCCAGGAGCCTCCATGTCCAACGATAGCATTGTTCTTATATACGTCAACTTCTTCGCCAAAGTAAAAAATGCTATTGTCGGTTTTGTCTAGTGCAAAATAATTTCTGGAGATCTCAACAAGTGAATCATCATGAAATTCTTTTTCTTCTACTATACTTGTTTCAACGCCATCAACTAATTTTGTTTCATTAAGAACTGTGATAAATAAAACTATGCTGTTACCTTCTTCTATACTCACCAATTTTAATTGATAACCTGGTTTTAGAATGAAATATTTATTAGAATCTTCAGAAGTAAAATTTGTTTTATCAACACTAAAATTTTTTATGAAAAATTTGCCGGAATGTTCTTGCCCGGCTAAACCAACATATATAGATAATGTGAGGACGACTGCTAATAAAATTTTACTTTTCATGGTGAATACTCCTTATGTCCTAAAAGGTTATGTGACAAATGAAAGTGAGCCACCTATTTCTCTAGTTCTAGGATTAAGTTTAAAGTTTTGTTCTTTGACAATAATAGCTTGTTGATCAGATTCATAAAGCACGGTAAGTTTGTCACTGTTGAGATTCCATTGAGCCAAGACGAACATTCCAATGTATGATTTCGGCAGTATCACTTTCTCCTTCAGGATCTCGATGAACGCTTTTTTCGATTGTTCATCCTGATAGACTTTTCGGATGAAGTATACCGTCGGAACAAAGGGTGTTTTTCTTCGCGTTCCTTGTGCCGGTGATTTATATCCATGATACTGTTGGTATGATTTGTTGAACAAAGGTAATTTCCGATCTATCATCTCAACACTGGTGTATCGTTCATGGTGCCAAAACTTTCTGGAGAAGATACTGTTCGATCCTTCGATCGATGCCTGGTTCCACGGTTTACGAGGAGCTGTAAAAACCGGGATGATTTTCTTCTTCAACAAGAACAGTGTGAATGAGTTCAAGGTCCGTGCTTGAGGTCCAGCACCGGCAAAGGCAAAGCCATTATCGACTTTGACCACTTCCGGCTTTTCAAACGTGTCAAAGAAGCGCTGACAGTGTTTTATGGCTTCAGCAGCGGTCTCAGACTGGGCACGCTGAAAATACTTGAGTTTACGCGGCTTTGTGAGCGAGAACCCAATGAAGTTTATAGGCTCTGTGCGGTTGTCGATGAACTTCTTGCCGATAAAATCCAGTTCGAGGATGCTGCCGCCAAGATTTTCGATCAAGGCTTTTGGGTAGTGAAGATATTTGGATGCGCCTTTGACCCGGACTTTTGGCTTTGTTGATAATCCGTGTTTTGCAAGCGTTCGACCGATGAATCGAAGGGTGATTGATTTTGCGCCTGGATACAGCTTCTGATACTCTTGCAGTATTGCTGAAGCACCGGAAAAATACACCGAAGAGTCTTTGTCCAATTGCCGGTGTATCTTCAGAATGCGCTGTTCATCACGTAGCGTGTATTGTCTAAGCTGTTGCTTTTTCCAGCCTCTGGCATCAGTGGATAGGTCTTGATCCTGTGATTTTGTCCATGCCATAACGAAGTTCCGGGAAACGTGTTCTTGGCGTGCTATTGCTCGCTTGGAGAGCTTAGAGAAAAAAATAGCTCATGCACTCTTTGTCGGAGAATCATTGAGTTCCATTTACGCATAGAAACACTCATTCTGTGATGACGTACGCTTTCTATGAATCGCTATTATGTCAATGAACAATTATACCAATTTTAACACTAAAAGGGTGGTACCTTTTTATTTGTCACTCAACCCCTAAGATTTACACCTAAAGCTAAAAAACAATTCTGGAGAAATGTTGGAGTGTGAGAATTGAATGCTTTGTTGAAAAGGTTGACTAAAAACTGTAAGAAACGGAAATAGAGTAATTTCCATTTGCAATAGACGGCATTATAGAAATGTTTTTTTTGCTTAAAACATTTTCATCCTCAACCGAATATCTTTTTGAAACAATTTTTCCAAAAGAATAACCTATTGCAATTCCAAGTGGAAGATCACTATACCAATGCATGTCGCGTGCAACAAGACTTATTCCCAACAAACCAAGAATCCCATACGAAACCGGCTTAAGCCATTTTACTTCAGAATAATTTTCTGTTATAACGGTTAAGAAAGCTGTTGCACTTGTAATATGACCGGATGGGAAAGCATAATACTCCGGTTGTCTGTGTTGGTATTCCCCTAAATCCGGAAACAAATCCCAGTAGCCCCCCGGTTTTGTAAAAACAGCTGGACTTTCTCTTCCGCTGATTCTTTTAAGAAGTTGAACAAAAAGTCCTGAAGCAATAACAGCTTCTGCAGTTTGGAAAGCTGTATTTTGTAAGCGTGTATTATCAGTTAAATACCCAAACATCAAAGCAGCCCCTGATAAACCGAGATGCCACTTTGCATCTCCCGTTTCAACAAAAGTGCGTGTAAATGAATTTAATGAATTAGATCGATTAACTACTCCTTTTGTGCCTAAATAAGTTTTATGATCAGTAACTATTAAGCCTGCAGTAACAGTTGTTAACAATACGACTGGCGCAATGCTCTCTTTACAAAAAATCGAACTCCCAAAATCTAAAAAGTCCGTTGGAACGTCTGTAATCACATGATAAAAACCGGGATAATTGCTTTCTTTCGGATTTGATAAGGATTTATGGTTTTCTAATGAATTTAGATTTCCAATTTTATTAAGCTCAGAAAACAAATTCATTTCATTTCTTTCTTGCACTGGTTGAGCAAATCCGAGATAAGGGAATATTATTACTGTGCATAAAGTTAATTTTATTTTCACTCTGATTTCTTTCACATTATTCATTTTTGTTGAATGCACAAACAAATTTGCGACCGAATAGAATTATTCTTTAATAAAAGTTAAAATTGTTGGCAGCACAATTATCAATAAAGGAATAACAATTATAAATCCACCGATGATAGCAATTGCAAGCGGCTGATGCATCTGCGCTCCGGTTCCAATTCCTAATGCAAGCGGAAATAATGCTGTGATTGCTCCAAGTGCAGTCATAAGATTTGGGCGAAGTCTTCTTGAAACCGAATAAACAATTGCATCATCTTTTTTCATTTGGTTTTTGATTGCTTCTGTAAATTGCAGATAAGTGAATATAGCATTCTCACCAATGATACCAACAATCATTACAATGCCGGTATAACTGCCAACATTAAGCGGAGTGCCGGTTATAAACAAAGCTAAAACGCTTCCGGCAATTCCAAGAACGGCTATAAAGATAATTGCAAGCGAGATTTTTATCTTTCTGAATAAAAATAAAATTACTGTAAAAACAAGCAGCACAGCGGAAAACAAAATCATTAATAATTCTTTAAATGCTTGCTGCTGTTCGGCATAAGCGCCTCCGTAAATTATTTGGTATCCTTTAGGCAGAACAAGTTTTTTCTGAAGTGTGTTTTGAATTTCTGTCAGCGCGGTGCCGAGATCAATATTATTTAAACGTGCAGTTACGGCAACCATCTCTTTTAAATTTTCTCTGTCAATTTCTGCCACACCTTTGGTTACATTTATATTTGCAAATTCATCAATTGGTTTTATTTTGCCGTCCGGCAGAAATATAAAATTTTTCTTTAAGCTGTTGTAAGAAACCTGCCCGGGTGCTTCGAGCATACGGATATTGACAAGCCGGTTTTTTTCAAGGATATTCCCGACAACCCTTCCTTCAACTTTTGTCTGCATCTGAAATTGAAAATCATCCGGCGTTAATCCGTATTGTGCAAGTGTAGCTACTTTTGGTTTAAGATTTATGGAAGGACCGGCAATAGTAATTCCATTGAAAGCATCTGCAATTCCATTAATATTTGAAATTAAATTTGCAGTAGTATCTGCAAGCTCGGAAAGTATTTTTGGATCATCGCCGTAAATTTTTATTTCAACGGGCTGTACAGAAGCCATCAGATCGCCAAGCATATCGCTTATCACCTGTCCGAAATCCACACGCAATGCGGGAAGTTTTGCTTCAATCTGTTTTCTAATCTCATTTGAAACTTCATCTGTAGTTTTGTTTCTTTTTTTCTTGAGTTGAATTAAATAATCACCGCGGTTTGGCTCGGTAATAAAAAATCCCATTTGTGTTCCCGTTCTTCGGGAAAAAGACTCCACTTCCGGTGTCTTCTTCAAAATCTGATCAACTACTTTTAACATTTTATCAGTTGCATCAAGTGAAGAACCATTCGGACTTGCATAATCAAGAACAATGGAGCCTTCATCCATATCCGGTAAAAATCCCGAAGGCAGTTTTGGAATTATAAAAATTGCAGAAGCAGCCAGCAGAAAAACAAATACTGCAGATATCCACGGCTTTCTTATAAAAAAATAAATCCAGTTTTTCTGTTTAAATGATTTTTCAGAACTTTTAATGGAATGCTTTTCTTTTGAGAATAGAATATAAATTACCGGCAGACCAATCCACGTTATCAAAAATGAAGAGACAAGAGTAATTATCATCGTATCAGTCATTACTTTGAAATAAGCACCGGCAACTCCACTCATCAAAACAAACGGGAGAAAAATTACTATTGTGCTGAGAGATGAACCAACCATTGCCGGGAAGAGATATTTTACAGCTTTATTTACCAGTACAAAACTGCTTTCATCCGGATGTTCTTCGTGTATGCGGTGAATTTGTTCGACAACAACAATAGCGTCATCAATAATTAATCCTATTGCCGCTGCAATTGCTCCTATTGTCATTATGTTGAATGTGTAATTGAGCGCATATAAAATTATAAGAGTAAGGCTAAGCGTAATTGGAATTGTTATTAAAATGACGGAGCTTGCTTTTAAAGAGCGCAAAAAAATTATCGTTACAAAAATCGCAAGCAGAAGCCCTATCCATAAAACATCCTTCAAACTGCTGATGGAATCACCAACAAAATCAGCTTGATTATAAAACGGTTTTAATGTTACTCCTTGCGGAAGTATGTTTTTTATTTCTCGAAGCTGTTTCTGCACAGCATTGGAAACATCAATCAGATTTGCATTTGGCTGCTTGACAACTGCAATCAGCGGAACATTTTTTCCGTTTGCATTAATTTTAATGAAGTCTCTTCTTGCCGCAATTTGAATTTCCGCAAGATCCCTAAGAAGAATTTTATTTTTAGGTGAATTAAGAATTACTGTGTTTTCAAGCTCGTTTTTATTTTCAATTGCTGCATCGGTTAAATTAAGATAAAGGCGGTTGTCATCAACCATAAACCCGTTAGAAGAAATGAAGTTTGACTTAGCCAAAACATCTGCAATATAAGCCGGAGTAATTCTGAGATTACTCATCTTCATCGGATCAAGTATAATGTGGTATTCTTTAACCTTTCCGCCGATTACAGCAACATCAGCAATACCATTGATACGTGAAAGAATTGGTTTGATTGTGTATTCAGCAATTAGCCGAAGTTCAATTGGATTTTGATCTTCCCCTTCCAAAGAAAATCCCATAATCGGTAGAATTGAAGGATTCATCTTTTCAACCGTTATGTTTACACCGGCGGGTAGATTTTGTTTGATTTCATTTATTCGTGCTTCAATTCTTTGCTTGCCAAGATCGATATCGCTTCCCCACGATAAGAACGCGGATATTTCACAGCTGCCGCGGCTTGTAGTGCTTCGCAGAATTTTTAAATTCTGAACGCGCTTAATTGCATTCTCCAACGGTATAGTTACTGTCGCCATCATTTTATTAACGGGCTGTTCGCCGTTGTCTGCAATAATTTTTATTTTGGGAAAAGTTATGTCCGGGAACAAACCGCTTTTTATATTCAGCAGAGAGTAACTTCCGCCGAGCAGAATAAAAACAAGTATTGCAGCAATCGGACTTTTAAATTTTGTGTAGAAGGCGTTCATAATTTTGTTTGATTTTTAATTCTCGCTAATTGGTAATCTAACTCTCTCTAATCTCTCCCTTAAAAGGAGAGACTTGTTATCAGTAATTACCTTATATTTTTTTATTCTATCATTTTATATTCAGTCAAAACGAAACATTTTTAGTTATCACTGCAAATAAGCCTTTCTCTTTTTAAGAGAAGGATTAGGATGAGTTGATTACTTCTCGATTGCAACCTTTGCAGTATCCGGCAGCCCGAAAGCACCATCTGAAATTACATTGTCTGTTAATTTCAACTCCGGTTTAATAATCTGCACCAGGGAATCATTCTCAACTCCTTTTACAATATTTATGCGCACAGCAGTTGTATCATTTATTAATTTCATAATCCAGAATTTATCCAGTGTCTCATTCGACAGAACAGCGCTTTGCGGAACTACAACTACATCTTTAACAGTGCGAATTGGAATTCTTGCGTTTACATTTAAATTCTCCGGGAAATTTTCTGATCTCCTCATCTCAAGAATATATGTTTGCGTTTGTGCCGTCAGATCTACTTTTGGAATAATCTTGTCAATAAATGCGCTTACAGATTTCCCGTCCGGTAAAAATATTCTGCATGGAGTGTTAATATGAATTTCATTTGTATATTTATAGGGAACATCGAGATTAACTCTTAATGAAGACGGATTCGAAATAACAGCAATCTGTTCGCCGTCAGAAACGAAATCGCCGGCATTATAATTTAGTTCTGTTAATACTCCGTTCGATTTAGCTTTTACTTGCACTGTTCCTTTAAATATTTCATCGCCGAGCGGCACTTGAAGATTATCATCGGCAGCAGATTCTTTTGTCTTTATAGTCATCAAAACATCGCCGCTTGAAATATTATCACCGATGTTTTTGTAAATCTTTTCAATAAATCCTTGAAACGTTGCCCTTACAATTTCTTTCTTCAGAAAAACCGTATGGGCATTAAGTGTTATGTACTCAGTCAAGTTCGTTTTGTGCGGCTGAGTTATTTTAACCGGCGTGCCGCTTGCTTGCGGCGGACTGTCGTTCTTAGAACCACAAGAAATAAACAGCATTGATGTAATCATTAAAACAAGCAGATATATTTTGTAAATCGAATTCATTCTATTCATTCCAATAATTATAATTATTTATTTCTCTCTGCAAGCTGATTTCCTTTTCAATTTTGGCTTTACGAAGTTCAATAAAATTCCGGAGTATAGTCAGATAATCAATCATCGATATATCGCCGGTTCTTAATTGCTTATTGGAAAGAGCAATTAAGTCATTATAGTTTTTTAATTGGTCAGATAAGTTTTTCAAATTATCTTCAATGATTTTAATATTTGAAATCAGAATTTGCTTTTGGTTTTCGATATTGACTGCCGTAAAGTGCTTGTAATTATTTATTGTGTTTATTGCAATTTCATTCTGCTGTCTTGTAATACTTTTCTGTCCACCGTCAAAAACCGGTAACTGAAAATTAATTCCAGCGCTGAATCCAAATTTTCTTTGTATGCCTTCAATGTCCACAGCATTCAATCCAGTATTAAAAAATAATTTTACTTGCGGCTGGTATTTTGTTTCAAACAGCTCTTGCTGATTTGCAGCGGCAAGACTGTCCAATTTGTATTTTTCTAAAAAGTTGAATTTATTTTTTCCGTTATCCATTTGTATCTGAACCGAATCAATAAATACAGTTTGAGTATCTTTAATTCCGCATAAAGAATTTAGCTGAAGCAAATCATTTTTATATGTTTGGAAGTTTTCTTTTAACGATATTTGCTGCGACTGCAATTCAATTTTTAGGAGAAGATAATTCTGACTTTTAGCGTAACCCTTTTCAACTAACTCACCGGTAAGCTTTAGCTGTGCTTCAATATTTTTTACAACTTCTTCGGTAAGATGAAAATTCATCAGTGACTGATACGCATTTAGGTATTGTTCAGTTATCATCCTTTTCAAGCTTCGTTGTTCTATATCATAATTAAATTTGTTCTGCTCTTGCTGGATATCAATTTGTCTTTTAAGTGAAGAAGTTAATCCGCCGTTAAAAATACTTTTTTCTACATTTACAAGCGCAGAATACAAACCGCCGTTTGTAATACCGGCATCGTAACCAATTGCTTTAGGATCTGGATTGGCAGAAATTATTTTTCCGTTGTTGTTGAAATACGGTGCAAACAGATAATCAGCAGAAAGATAAGTCTGGAATGCAGAGTTCTGAGAGTAATTTAATTCATTCTGAAGTTTTGCGACCGACTCAAGATTTTTTATTTCTTTAAGTGCAGGAGAATTTTCGTAAGCTTTCTTTAAATAAAAATTAAGATCATTCTGTGCGAGCAAGCTTTGCGTGTTTATTGAAAACAAAGTTATAAAAGCTATAAGGGTTAGAAGATTATTAAGATTATAGGTTTTTCGTAGTGTTTTTAAAATGCTTACATAAGAACTACCCAATAAATGGATAGTTCTTATGTTAAAAGATAAATTCAAAAGCCTATTATTCAGATTCAAGCTCAACACTGTTATTAAGATTATTCTCGAAAGTCTGCAGCAGAGTATAATTATTTGTCTCATCGATCAGAATTGTTCCGTTAGTAATCGATGCACCATTAAAATTCATATTCGCAAAAATCTTGTTGAAATCAAATGTAATAG
>DYLN01000088.1 GCA_020722085.1 Melioribacter roseus | reverse complement strand
GCCCAATAATTACTTTTATCGAGCATATAAAAGCAGTTGATTCCTTGCATAAGCGACGATTTACTGGAAATTCCCCACTCCCTTCCGTTGAACTCCAATAAATACCTCCCGGTAATAAATCCCTTTTTTCTTGATGCCATAAAAATTCTATCAAGATTGTTCTTTAAGGGAGAATGGGATATGGTCCATGAACTTGAATTATTACGAATTGACTTTTGTGAATAGATTTCTCCGTAAGAATAAAATAAAAACTGAAAGATTAATAGGTATTTTATTTTGGCAATCATAAAAATTTTGCCTTTGTAATAATATAATAAATAGTATAATATGATTAAAAGTTTTTTCGCTCCTTCATTATAAAAAATATGACTCGATAATATGCGTTCTTCTCTATATCAAATTGAATTAAATTCCTTCTTGGATACTTTTTGTTTTACAAAATATTATCTAAAACCGGAGTTAAAGTTTATAGAGATACTTTTATTTCCAGTTAGCTGGTTCTAATAAGTCCCCCCATTTGTAATCATTATATTTTAATCAGCCCCACTTTAAAAGATTTTATTGTTTAATAATTCTTATAATATAAAATTACAATTGAGTAAATAAGTTACTCGAATTCATTTACAATTACTGGAAGTAAATACAATCAAAAACATAATTAAGGAAAAATTTTATGAAACACATTTCTGTACTTCTACTTGTCGGGTTCATTTTCCTTTTTTTATCTTCTGAAGGCAAAGCGCAGACTAAACCGGTCAACATCGCTTTGTTCAATCCGGTTCAAATTTTCCCGGAGAATAATTCTATCCAAGGCCTCCGGATTAACTTTATATATGGCAAAAATGTTTCAATGGCGGGAGAGACTTGACTGGGGACTTGTAAACAGTGCCGGCACAGGCGGTTTTACAGGCGTACAATGTGGCTTTGTCAATATTGATGAAGGAAATGTTGTCTTAATTTGGTTCCCGACATAAAATGTCGGGGCTATTAAATAACTACCATTGCGTAAGGTGAGTTACCAATATGTTATTGATAAATTTTTCTAATGGACAATCTGGGTTTAATAAAAAACCTTCGAGGTTAGAACAGTGTGAGCCATTCATAAACCTCGAAGGTTGTTAAAAACTATTTTACTTGTGATAATCTTTTAGGTCCTGCAGCAATTACTTCCTGCGAGCATCCGTTTGCAAACAATTTGAAATTCTCAATGAATCTGGCTGCAAGTGCATCGTATTTTTTCCAGTATTCGTCTTTGCTGCCCCATGAATTTTCGGGATATAAGACATCTTCGGGTACATCGGGACAGCTTAACGGAACTTCGAAGCCGAACAATTTGTCTTTTCTGTATTTAACTTTGTCAAGTTTGCCGTCGAGAGCAGCGTTTAAAAGATTTCTTGTGTGACGAATCGAAATTCTTTTTCCGACACCGAATCTGCCGCCCACCCAGCCTGTGTTTACAAGCCAAACGTTAGTCTTGTATTTTAAAATTCTCTGCTTCAGCATTTCCGCATATTCAAAAGGATGACGAACCATAAACGGTCCGCCGAAGCACGCCGAAAAAGTAATCTGAGGTTCAATACCGAGTCCTATTTCTGTGCCGGCTATTTTGGATGTGTAGCCGCTTATAAAATGATACTGCGCTTGTTCGGGGGTAAGACGAGCAATCGGAGGCATGACGCCGGAAGCATCGCATGTAAGAAAGATAATGTTTTTCGGATGTGCTTTGACGTATCCTTCTTCGATTACATTGGGGATAAATTCAATCGGATATGAGCAGCGTGTGTTTTCGGTGATCGTGTCGTCATCAAGGTCAATATTGCGCGATACCGCATCGAATACAACGTTTTCCAGTATTGTACCGAATCGGTGAGTAGTTTCGTAAATCTGCGGTTCGCTTTCTGCTGAAAGACGGATCACTTTTGCATAGCAGCCGCCTTCAAAGTTAAATACTCCTTGTGAACTCCAGCCGTGTTCGTCATCACCTATCAATCGTCTGTTTGGATCTGCAGACAAGGTAGTTTTACCTGTTCCGCTTAAGCCGAAAAATAAAGCCACATCGTTTTGTTTACCGATATTTGCTGAGCAGTGCATGGGCAATACATCTTCGTAAGTAAGCAGAAAGTTAAGTACGGTAAAAATCGATTTTTTAATTTCACCGGCATACAGTGTATTAGCAACAATTGCAGTACGCTGTTCAAAGTTTATGATTATTCCAGTATCGGTTCTTGTGCCGTCGATTATAGGGTCAACCTTAAAACCCGGGACGGCAATTACAGTAAATTCCGGCACAAAGTTTTTAAGTTCATCCCTGTTGTTTGTTGTGATGAACATATTCCTAACAAAAAGGCTTTGCCATGCCTTCTCGGTAATTATTCTTACCGGCATTTTATAATCCGGGTCAGCGCCGGCATAAACATCCTGAACAAAAAATTCTTCGCCCTGCGCCCATGCCTGAAGTCTTCCCATCAAAAGAGACCACTTTTCATGTGCATAAGGACGGTTGTAAGTTCCCCACCAAATATCTTTTTCGGTTGATTCTTCTCTTACAACAAATTTATCTGCAGCGGCGCGCGCAGTATGTTTTCCGGTATTAACAAGTAAAGCGCCGCCTTTTACAATTTTGCCTTCGTTTCTAAAAACGGCTTCTTCGTACAAAGCTTCTTCGGGAAGATTCCAGTAAACTCTATCAAGAAATGTTAAGCCTTGGTTTTTCAGCCTAAAATCCGAAGCTAATTCCATTGCCTGTTTTGCAGCCGGGGTATTAAATTCTAAATATTTACTCATGACCAGTCCCTCACTAATTTGCGATCACCGATGTAAAGCTCATTTGGTGCATTAGGGTCTAAAGCCCATTTCATTCTTTCTACTCCTTCCTCAATGTCTTTAATTGTTCCGCAGAAACTTATTCTTAAAAATCCATCCATTCCAAATTCTTTTCCGGGAACGGTCAGCACCATTACTTTATCAATAAGAAAGTTCGATAATTTTTGGGAATCTTTCTCATAAGCACTGAAGTCGGCAAAACAGTAAAAAGTTCCGTCTGGAACGGTAACTTTAACACCATTGAAAGAACGAAGCTGATCGATCAAAACGTTTCTGTTGTTTTCAAGTGTGACGCGTAAACTTTCAACGCTTGATTGAATGCCGTTCAGTGCACCTACTGCGGCTTTCTGCAATAGTACGGAAGGACCCGAAGTCTGCTGCCCTTGAATATTCGACATTGCTTCTATCACTTTTTTATTGCCGACAGCCCAGCCGATTCTGAATCCTGTCATTGCATACTGTTTGGAAACTCCGTTAATAATAATCAGTTTTGATTCTTCTACAGATTTTTTTGTGTAGTCGTATGCGCTGATTGTTTTTTTTCCATCGAAGATCAAACGATGGTAAATATCATCCATAATCAAATAAATATCTTTCTTTTCGCAGAAGTCAACTATATCGGCAATAAATTCTTCCGAATACATTGCACCGCTCGGGTTGTTCGGACTGTTAATAATAACGGCTTTTGTGTAGCTGCCGACACGCATCTCAATATCCCGCAGTGTCGGATAAAATGACCCGTCCTCCGGTAAAGCCGGCACAGGAACAGCGCCGCAGAGTTTTACCATATCCGGATAACTAACCCAATACGGGGAAGGGAAAATAACTTCTTCTTGAGGATTAAGAATAGCCTGCAGAGCTACCATAATTGCCTGCTTAGCCCCGCCAGAAGCAATTACATTTTCCGGTTTTACTTTTCTATGATAAAATTCTTCCGTGTAACGAATGATTGATTTTTTTAAATCGGGAATTCCATCTGCTGGTGCGTAACGAATTTCACCTGTGTTTAATGAATTAACTGCTGCAAGCAAAGCATCCATAGGAGCTCTGCTTTTGGGTTCACCACCACCCAAATGAATTACAGGGTCTCCTTTTTCTCTTAATATCGCTGCTTTTTCATTTAATGCTAAGGTGGGGGATGCTTTGATAGATCTGGCGATTTGACTTAGACTCATATATATTCCTTATTGTATGTGTTCATATTGTCAGAAAAATTTTGACTCCAAAATTATTAGCTACGGTGACGATTTTCAAGCTGTTGTGAAAAAATATGCACAAAAACTTTAATAATCGTGTATATTATACAATTTCTATGAATTTATATTCAATAAAAATATCTTTGGGATTTTTTATAAAAAATACAAAGGGAAAAAGTTTAATGTCTGCTTAATCTAAAAAAATTGTTAGGAATGCTCACACAGCAAGCTTGTAAGGAGAGCATCCTTATGAGAAACTAAAGAAAAATACAGCAATAGCTAAAATATATAATTGAACAGTAAGTTTCTACAATTTAGTTGGATAAGAAAATTTCAGCACTCTTGGTTTTACCAGCCTCTCAAAATCTTTGTAGTTCATCTGAATTAATTCAGTATGGGAACATGCATTGAAAGAGATAAATTCGTTTTTGGTTATGCTTTCGGCAACGATAACTTCCATGTTAAATAAATTTCCGAAAGGCGGCATTGCGCCCACCTCACATTCGGGAAATTTATCTTTAAACTCAGTTTCGTTTGCCAGTCTGCAGCTTGTGCACCCAACATATTTTTTCAAAAGGTCAAAATCAACTTTGTACGAAGCGGGCAATACAGCCATAACCATTTTGCCGTCAATTTTTACCAGAACAGTTTTTGCCAGTTCTTTTCCCTTTATATGTGCCGATGCTGCTATCTCCTGTGCAGTAAATGCCAGGGAGTGCTTAATTGTAACATACTTAATCTTATTTTGATCGAGAAATTCTTTAATCTTTTGTGCAGGCATAAATCCCTCTCGTTAATAATTAGAAATTTATTAAGTAATGTTTCTCTTCGGATTTAATTACTGAGCGGCGTGACATAACCTCTCCGGGTTTCAAATTAGTAATAAAAGGAATGAAGTCTAAAGCCAAACTAAATCTATAAACGAATCTTAAATAAGTCAAATTGATTTATGAACATATATTAAATGTATTTCATGTCCTTTTGTATTGATATGTTTTTTCCATATTTTATGTTTTATTTTCAGTAGTTATGAGTACTGGAGAACTTTTGAACGGAGAGCAGGTAATTGATGTTAAAGGACTCACAAAAAAATTCGGCAGCCTTGTCGCAGTTAATAATCTCAATCTAAATGTTTTTAAAGGTGATGTGTTCGGTTTTCTTGGTCCCAACGGTGCGGGTAAAAGTACAACAATTAGAATGCTTCTTTCTTTAATAAGACCTACCTCGGGCACGATAAAAATTTTTGGCAAATCCTTAAAAGAAAATCAAAAAGATATTTTAAGACGAATAGGGGCGATCGTAGAAAAACCGGATTTCTATTTATATCTGTCGGCATATAAAAATCTTGAAATATTAGGCAGAATTTCGGGTGCCGATACATCAAATAAAAAAATTATGGAAATGCTCGAATTGGTTGGTCTTGCAGGCAGAGCAAAAAGTAAAGTGAAAACTTTTTCACACGGCATGAAACAAAGACTTGGAATTGCTCAGGCACTCATTCACGATCCGGAATTGGTAATTCTTGACGAGCCGACAATGGGACTTGACCCTCAAGGCATGAAAGAAGTCCGCGATATTATTCTTTATTTAAGCAAAGTAAAAGGCAAAACAATTTTTCTTTCTTCACATATTCTTAGGGAAGTTGAACTGATTGCATCACGGATGATAATTATTAACAAAGGCACCGCGCGTGTTGAAGGAAATGTAGAAGATTTACTTAATTCAAATCAGCTTCGGGTAACTTTCGAAGTTGACGATATAATGAAAGCTTTTAATCTTATCAGCTTAACTACATGGAAACAAAATTTTATTTCGAAGGAAAAAAATCAGTTAGTTTTTGAAATGCTCAAAAAAGATATTCCCGCTTTGAATAGACATCTTATTGAAAATGGAGTTAACGTCAGCTCTGTCGTTCCGGTCAGATCTCTGGAAGACTATTTCTTAAAGATTACGATGGGGGATTCATGATTCTGACTTTAGTCTCTATTGAGCTTTCAAAAATTTTTAAGAAGTGGCGTACTTACATTGGATTTATTGCAATCGGAGTTCTTACGCCGATTGTCCAGCTTGCGTTGTATCTTACCGGACAAAGATATATCGACCATCTGATGAGAGGTCTGCAGGATACATTTGTCTTCTCCGGAAATCTTTTCAACGGTTATCTTGTTGCATACGTGATTTTACAGTCGCTGTTTATTCATATTCCTTTTTTAATTGTTCTTGTGGGAGGCGATTTGCTTGCCGGCGAAGCTACTGCCGGTACTTATAGAGTTTTAGTGACACGCCCCGTTTCAAGATTTCAAATTATTACAGCAAAATTTTTAGCAGGAATTATTTATACAGTATCACTGCTGATATGGCTGATTATTCTAAGTCTAATTGTAAGTCTGTTAATCTTCGGCAGTGGAGAACTTATTACCTTCCGGGGAAAATTGATAATATTTGCATCTAATGATGTGCTCTGGCGTTTTTTATGTGCTTACGGGTTTGCTGTTATTAGCATGACAACTGTTATGGCTCTTTCTTTCTTCTTTTCGTCAATGGTTGAAAATGCTATCGGTCCTATTGTTGCTTCAATGGCAGTAATAATTATTTTTTTGATTCTCTCAGCAATACCTGTTGATATACTGCAGACAGTAAAACCGTACCTTTTTACGACACACATGGTCTTGTGGGATGGATTCTTTAACGACCCGATTGATTGGAAAGATGTCCTCAGCTCCGCAATAGTTTTAATCGGACATATTACGGGATTGTATTTGCTTTCAACGTATATATTTTTACGGAAGGATATTCTTTCTTAAGAAAAAAGGCTAAACCGCATAGCCGGAAGCAGCCGCAAAATTTTCAATTTTCAAATTTCACTTTAGCATTGAAAATTGTTTATTGAGTATTGAATATTTGATCTGAAGTTTTTATAAAAAGATTTTCTTTAGACAAAGCTGATGAAGACAAGGAGAAACTTAGAATGAAAAAATTTTTGGCAATTTTTTTTATTGCTGGTTTGATTTCGGCTCAAACCAGAGACCCGAATAAAATACTTGATCAAGTGAAAAGAACATTTGATTCGGTTCATGATTATCAAGCCGATATTGAAATTAAAGTAGACATTAATTATTTAAAAACTCCGGATACTAAAGCTAAAATATATTTTAAACAGCCCGACAAAGTTAAATTTGAGTCAAAAGGTTTTGCTATGCTGCCGAGACAAAGTCTTAATTTTTCCCCTTCACATTTACTGAAAGGAGACTTTACTTCAATCTACGTTAAAGCGGATACGCTCGACGGCAGCCAGGTTGATGTTATAAAAATTATTCCCAACAGCGATTCATCCGGAGTTGTTCTTTCTACTTTATGGATTGACAGAGGGAGACATATTGTAAGAAAAATAGAAACTACCGGTAAAGGGGGCGGGACTGTTTTTACGTTGTTGAAATATGACGGCAATTCAGTTTTGCCTGCTTCGCTAAAATTTACGTTTGAAAGTTCCATGTCGGAAACACAAAGAATGGCTTTGCAGAAGCAAGACGGTGCTGTCCGTCCGGACAGAAATTTATCTAATCTTCAGGGAAGTGTTACGATAATTTATTCGAACTATCAGATAAATAAAGGACTGCCCGACAGCATCTTTGCGGAAACGAAGAAATAATTTTTCTTCCGCAACTCGTTAAATAAAACCTCATGTCCTATATGCCGATATAAAAATTAACTTGTAATTTATTTTTTTAATTGCAATATTATTTTACAAAGAATAAATGAGGTGCTTCATAAAATAATCCTACCGTTTTTCATAAAGCAGGCTGTTTCACATTTTAACTGGAGGAGTGTTTTATGAAAAAATTAATCTGTCCTTTGCTGATTTTAATTTCTTTTCAATCACAGAATTTAGCACAAAGCAGTTCCGGTATTTTGCTAAACGGAATTTTTACCAATAGCTCGTCAAACAGCTCTGCCGGAGTAAGCATTTCATATTTTAGGTCTATAACCGAAAGATTGAATGTTGTGTTGTCTACGGAATATCATTACTACTTTCACAATAAGGATTTTGAACCCACTCCGTTTTTCCGAACTCTAATGAAAAGTTTAACTATTTGATCCCTTTAAAACTTTCTTTTAGATATTATGTCGGTAACCAAAGTATCAATCCATACTTCACTATAGGCGGTGCAGTAAGTTTGTTAAGAAGAACTTTTGAAGAATATATTCCTGATAATACAATGAAGGGATATCACACACAAAAAACATACGATAACGGTCGGCATCCGACTGTTAATATGGGAATAGGTGCATTGATATTGTTATCCGATAAATTAAATTGGGATTTTTCATTAAGCAGGGAAACCGGAACAATTATCGGGCAGTTCCTAGTGGTTCAAGCCGGCGTTCAATTTCAAATGTAACTGCTTACAAACCTTGAGGTTGCTTTGAATGAAGAGGGTATAAAGATGGGATCTTTTTTCAATCCTTCCCGTATTTGTAAAGATGCCATCTTGCTGCTGCTCGCTGATGCAAATCTCAAAGGTTTCCAGTACTATTTTAAAAGCATCATCTTCTTCGTTTGTGAATAAGATCCTGCCTGCAAACGGTAAAAATACACGCCGCTTGCTAACTCTGCATTCTCTGCTCTGAACTCTGCACTATAATTGCCTGGAGATTTTTCTTCATTAATGAGTATTGCAACTTCCTTCCCCAGACTATCGTATACTTTCAGTGTAACAAATGACTGATGACCAATAACAAATGACAATGTTGTCGTTGGGTTAAAAGGTCGCCGGACTCCGGTCGCCAGACTTCGGTCGAAGACTCTCGCAGAGTCCGATTGACTCTTCGGAGTCTATCGACCGTTGGAGTCCACGGACTCTAACGAGCGAACTCTGTTGAGATTTGGGTAATTTTGTTCGAGATAAAAGGTGTTTGGCAGAATACTTTGCTCTTCAACGCTTGTCGGTTCAGTCACTGTAATTACGCCCGACATTCTTACGCCCCCTGGTCCCCCGTGAACCGAACAGTAATATCTATAAGTCCCCGCTTGATTAAAAACATGGGTGTATACCCATTGCTGAGAACTTGGATTTCCGCTGTCGAAAGAACCGTCATCAGCTTTAACATCGTGGAGACCTCCGCTGGAATTTTTCCATATAACAGTGTCTTCCTCTTCAATTGTAAGCTGCGATGGAGAAAATTGATTGCTAACAGTTGTTTCAATTGTATAAGAAGTCTGTGCAAATGTATATCCGCATAGAATTAAAGAAAAAGTCAAAGTAATGATTTTAATTTTCGTTACATTCATGTGGAATCACCTTTCTCAAAATTATATTTTGTTAGAACCTATAATATTAACGCCAATATCAATATTTTCTGCCACCTTGTTTCCAATTAATTCGTTGCTGACTCCAAAGTCGGAAAGTTTGATACTGAATTTTGCACGAACGCCTAGCAAATCACCCGGTGCTCTTTTTCTTGTTTGATCGTTTTCGTCTAAATAAGTAGCCTCAGCATCGGCAGTAATTTCTTTTGTAACTCCGTGTAAAGTAAACATGCCGGTAACACTGAAATGTAATTTATTATCCGATTCTTGTTTTATGTTCGATATGCTTTTTATTTCAAAAGTAATTTCCGGATATTTTTCGGCATTGAGCCAGTTAGCTGTCATTAAATGATGGTTGCGTAAATTTATTCCCGTATTTAATGAAGTGACGCTTACGGAAATTTTACCTTTAATCGTTTTTGCGAAATCGGCAGGATCGAACGATACTGCACCTGAAATCCCGTTTGCTGTTCCGTTTATGTCTTCAAGAGGTGTTGTACTGAAAAATGTAGTTTGGTTTCTTCCTCTGTCGTCTGCAAAATTAAATGTTTGTATTCCCTTTGCCTTTACTTTGAAATTCTGTGCAAAGGTGAATGAGGAAAAAATAAATAGCGCTATGAGTGTTTTTGGGAATTTATTCATTTGTACTCCTTTTTTAGTTAGTTATTCTTTTTCTCTTTTTCTGAAAATGAAATAGAAAATTCCTGTAATAATAACTGTGATGCTGCTTATTAGAAGACTAAGATCCAAGCCCCAGATAAATTTATTTTCCCAGACTTTATAAGTTGTTCCGAAAAGTTCATCCTTTTTTTCAACGAGAACTTGATTTTTCGTGAAAAGTTCACCCCCGTATGCAAGCCATATTATTAATGTTGCAAGAATGATAATTACTGCCGCGGATACTATTATTTTTTGTTTTCTGTTCATTCCTTGTACGTCCTTTGATTTTAATTTGACTGTGCGAAAACATAACTATTGATTAAATAGGATACAAGGTTAAATTTGAGTGGGAAAATAATACGAATGCGAAAAAATTCATTCATCTGCTCACCACATATTTTAGTTTTAGATAAATTGATTCTTTTTACCAAATGGTATTAATTTGGCAGGTTAAATTAACGGTTATTAAGTACTCATTAAATTATTAAACTTCGGTTTCAATCATTAATATAAGGAAAATCTAATGAAGGTTCATGAATACCAGGCAAAGGAAATCTTAAAAAAGTATAACGTTCCGGTTCAGGACGGTATTGCTATTAAAGACATCTCCGAATTTGATGCGGCAATAGCACAGCTTCAATCGCGCGGAATAAATCAGTTTGTTATTAAATCTCAGATACATGCCGGTGGAAGGGGGAAAGGGAAAATTTATAATCCCGAAAACCGGAATGAATTAATTCTTGAAGGAGGAGTAAAATTTACAGCTTCAGTGGAAAAGGCGAGGGAATACGCTCAAAAGATTCTTGGCAATTTGCTGGTGACTCATCAAACCGGAAGTGACGGCAAAATAGTAAAAACAATTTTTGTCGCCGAAGGTCTCGATTATAAAAAAGAACTTTATCTTGGAATTCTTCTCGATAGAGTTGTCTCTAAAAATGTAATAATGGCATCTACTGAAGGCGGTGTTGAAATTGAAAAAGTCGCCGAAGAAACGCCTGAAAAAATTCTAAAAGAATGGATTGATCCGTCTGTTGGATTTCAGCCCTATCAGGCAAGAAGTCTTGCATTCGGCTTGGGACTTGCAGGAGCGGCATTTAAAAATTTTGTCGGCTTTATTTCAAAACTCTACAAAGCTTATGAAGAAACAGATGCATCTCTGCTCGAAATAAACCCTCTGGTAATTACCAACGATGATCAAATAGTTGCACTCGATGCGAAAATGAATTTTGATGATAATGCAATGTACCGCCACCCGGATATTGTTGCCTACAGAGATTTTAATGAAGAAGATCCGCTCGAAATAGAAGCCTCCAAGTATAATTTGAATTATATAAAACTCGACGGTAATGTTGGCTGTATGGTAAACGGCGCTGGATTAGCAATGGCAACGATGGATATTATTAAGCTTGCGGGAGGTCAACCGGCTAACTTCTTAGATGTCGGCGGCGGCGCAAATAAAGAAACTGTAGCTAACGGTTTTAAGATTATTTTATCCGACCCGAACGTTAAAGCGATATTAATAAATATCTTCGGCGGAATTGTAAGATGCGACCGCGTTGCGCAGGGTGTTATTGACGCTGTTAATGAAATTGGTGTGAATGTCCCGGTTGTAATTAGACTTGAAGGAACAAATGCGGCTGAGGCAAAAGATCTGCTCGAAAATTCAGGCTTAAATTTTGAGGTTGCACTAAGCTTGAAAGAAGCTGCAGAAAAAGTTACCTCGGTTCTTTTAGTTGAAACAATTTAATGGATAACTGAATGGTTGGGTGGCTGATTGATTTTTATTTATTCACTCACTTACGCAATGGTTGTTATTTAATAACGAGGCTGACTAAAAAGTAAAGATCAATAAAATAATTCGAGAAAATTCCCCGTAAAATACACGGGACAAGCTGCGCTATTAGCGGTTATTGTTCTATAGAAAACTACTTTTTGGTCAGCCTCAACCAAATTAAAACAAAATTTCGGGGCTTTAGCTCCATCTTTCGTAATTAATGTGGCTAAAGCCGTTTTTTTGGGGGTGTTCATTAATCCACGAGCTAAAGCTCGTGGCAATTCCAATTAACATTCTGCATAATGTGAATTATTGAATTAACTTTTTAGTTGATGGCAATGAAGAAAATACTATTTGCGATCTTTCAATGCAAAAGTTTTCGAGAGAAGTTTTGATATGAATGGAATGATGATGCAGCTCGTTTTAGACTTTTTCTTTATTAAATACTAACATTAAACAATAAAAATCTTTCTACGATAATAAACTGGTAATTTCTGATTAGTTATGAAAAGAGCGTTAGTGGTTGAAGATAACGATACATTTCGTTTAAAGCTAAAACGGCTATTGGAACGTTACTATGATTTTTGTGTATTTGAGGCAACAAACGGTGAAGATGGTCTCCTAATTTTTAATTCAGAGAAGCCACACATAGTTTTTCTAAATCTTAGTATGCCAAAAATGGATGGGTTCCACTTTCTCGAGAAAATTAATCCTTTCAGCACTTCGGTACCGATTGTTGTGTTGACTGATGAAAACGATAAGGAAAATGTACAAAAGATTTTGAATTATGGCGTGGAAGATTATATTCTTAAAACAAAATTTGTAACGATGTTGAAAGAAAGACTTGAAAAAACGATCAAAAAAATTAAACGCACCACAAGAGTTTTAGACTGATCGTTACAAAATATAATTGAAAGGATTTTCACGGCTCTGTTCGAAAAACGGTCTGTAATTTTCCGAACTTTCCATTTCTTGAATCCAGCCGTTGTGAAGTCCGTATTTCTCCATCAGCCCGATTGTTTTTTCATATTCGGAAGTTCTTATTGTTCTGTTAATTAAAATATCTTTATATGCTTTGTTTGTAGGATAATACTGTGACATTAAAGAAATATGAACATTTGTACTTAACTCTTCTGCAATAAACCTAAATACTTTTTCCGATTCGGCTAAGCCATTCGGCAGAACAAGGTGCCTGATAATTAATCCTCTTACAACAACGCCGTTTTCATAAATTAATTTATCCCCGACCTGATTGAACATTTCTTTTATTGCAGCGGAAGTGTACTCGAAATAGTTATCGACTTTTGAGTAGCTCTTTGCATATTCATTTTCGCCATACTTAAAATCCGGCAAATAAATATCAATAATTCCATCGTAAAGTTTTAACATTTCTACGGAGTCATAACCATTTGTATTGTAAATGATAGGTAGTTTTAATCCTTTCCTAACAGCGAGATAAATTCCTTTTAAAATTTGTGCAGAAAAATGAGTAGGAGAAACCAGCCCGATATTATGACATCCTTTTTCCTGTAATTCTATCATTATATCGGCTAATCGTTCAAAGCTTATTTCGTTTTTGCGTTCGGCTTTCCAGTTCTGGCTTATTTCAAAATTCTGACAAAAAATGCAGCGTAAGTTGCAGTTACCGAAGAAAATATTTCCAGCACCGCGTGCACCGCTTAAAACAGGCTCCTCGCCAAAATGCGGCGTGTAAGAAGAGACAATCGGTAAATAACCGCTTAAACATTTGCCGAGTTCATTTTCTTTTCTGTTGGTAAGACAATTTCTCGGACAGCTTCTGCAAGAATTAAGTATTGAATCAGCAAATTCAGCTCTTTTTTTAAGTTCGCCGCTCTCAAATAATTTTATGTACGATGGAATGAAGTTCATTTTAAAAAAGAAAATTTATTTCAATAAGAAAGATAAAAAAATAGAATTTTTTTAATGTGGTTTTTTCTGCTACATCGTGTAGTTAATATGATGCATCAAATTAATGATACAACTCACAATTTGTTAGAAGTTGTTTTCAAAATGTGATTGAACCCATATAATAAGAGGCATTAGGTTGAACTTACTTGAACGTATGTTGTATAATTGCCCGTAAACTAATTAATTTAATTGAAAGGAGGACAAAGTCATGGCTAAAAAGAATTTTATTCCGAAATATTTTCTCTTAACTCTTGTTTTCTTTCTTGCCATCTTTT
>DYLN01000087.1 GCA_020722085.1 Melioribacter roseus | reverse complement strand
CTAATAACGCTAATATTCACGAATAATTTTGTTGAATAATTACTTTTTAGACAACCTCACAAGTTTCGAATCCTATTGCATAATTTGGGATAAAATATCTGCTACTGACAGCGACTTGGAATTTGCCTGTTTTTCGCAATTTTTAGCAGATATCAGTGTGAAGAAAAATATCCTGCTTGCAGGATTATTGACCCATGTTGACCGTCTGTCACTGTAAACTGTTAAAACGGTTTGAAACTTTTATTTTTTTTCATTAACCCGCGACTTAACTTGTGAGTTATAAAATGAAGATCGATTTTTTGTAACCGTTTCAATTTATCTACAGAAGGTAGACGGTTTTTGGTACCAATCAATTTTTTGGCGGTCAACTTGAATAAAATATTTAACATCCATAATGCATAATTTGGGTTAATGATTATTTTTACTTTGTTTCATTACTCGTGTAGTATTTATGCAAGGGAAATATGAGAATATGTTATTACATTGCTGTTGTTTCTAATTGTTTCAAGCATTTCAGGAGTTGCTGCGGTTCTTAATTTCATTGTACAGCATGCAACAAGCCCCCCCTCAAAGATAATATTTTCTACTTCTTCGATGTTAATGTTGCCTTTTCTTAAAACATCCATGATTGAAGCAAGGACGCCAGGTTTATCGTAATGTTTTACTACTAGCTGATAATGCGAATCTGTTACTTTTGCGCGGTTTACCCAGTGAGCAATTACACCGCTGTTGATGTAGCTCAAGATGATATTTACAGTTTCTTCGGCAACAGCATTTTGAGCTTGCTCTGTCGAAGCACCGATATGATGAGTTACATAAACATTTTCAAGCTCCATTAATTTTGAAGATACACTTCCGGATTTTCCCTCAGGCTCATCGGCAAAAACATCCAATCCAACTTTTATATTTTTTTCTTTTACTGCTTTGATTAAAGCGTCTTCGTCAACTATATCAGCTCGTGAAGTGTTTATAAATATTGCCCCCTTTTTCATTAAGTCGAACATCTTATCGTTAAATAATTTTTTTGTTTGCGGTGTAAGCGGCAGATGCAGCGTTACAATATCTGCAATCGGTAAAATTTGATCAAATTCTGAAAAATCTTTTACGCCGTATCCTTCAATTCGGGAAATATCTTTAACATAAATTTTCATCCCAAACGCCTGCGCTCTTTTAGCGACTTCTTTGCCGATATTGCCATATCCGACTATGGCAAGTGTTTTGCCGAATAATCCTTCTGCTTTTGAGTATTCGGCTTTGTTCCAAACTCCCCTTTTAAAATCCATTACGTTGTGAGGAATTCTTCTGTCAAGAGCAATCATTAAACCCATGGTAAGTTCCGCGACAGCAATTGAGTTTTTACCGGGGCAGTTTGAAACATAGATGCCTTTCTTATTAGCAGCGGGAATATCGATGTTGTTGACACCAGCACCGGCTCTTACAATCAGATTTAGATTATTTGCAGTTTCTATTGTTTGAGAATTTACAACAGTGGAACGCACAACCAGACAATCAATATCTTTAATTTCGCCGGGCAGGTCTGCTTCTCCTAATTTGGGATTATAGATTACATCTAATCCGGCATCTTCTAATTTTTTTACATACTGTTCGGGAAATTTGTCTGCTATTAATATTTTCATCTTCATAAAGGCTCCAATTTATTTCATCATTGGTATTTGTATTCCGAATTTTTTTGCGTTTTCGACAGCTTTACTGTACCCAGCATCGGCATGGCGCGCAATTCCCAAACCCGGATCATAAGTTAATACCCGCTCTAATCTTTTTTCTGCTTCCGGTGTTCCATCTGCTACAATTACCATTCCTGCATGAATTGATTTACCAATTCCTACTCCTCCTCCATGATGAACAGAGACCCAACTTGCTCCGCCTATGGCATTTAGAAGAGCGTTTAAAATAGGCCAATCGGCAATTGCATCGCTGCCGTCCTTCATTGCTTCTGTTTCTCTGTTTGGCGATGCTACCGAGCCACAGTCAAGGTGATCTCTGCCGATAACTATCGGAGCTTTTACTTTTCCTTCGGCAACAAGCTGATTAAAAATTTTCCCCATTTTTGCCCTTGCACCGTAACCAAGCCAGCAAATTCTTGCGGGCAAACCTTGAAAATGCACTTTCTTTTGTGCCATTTGAATCCAGTTAATCAATGCAGTGTCTTCTGGAAATGTTTCGATTACTGCCTTATCTGTTTTGTAAATATCTTCCGGGTCGCCCGATAATGCTGCCCAGCGGAATGGTCCTTTACCGTCACAAAATAAAGGACGAATATATTCAGGGACAAATCCGGGTATGTCAAACGCATTTGTTACGCCGTTTTCTTTAGCTTCTCCGCGGATATTGTTACCGTAATCAAAAGTGACTGCTCCTTTTTCCTGAAATGCCAGCATTGCCTTAACATGTTCAACAATTGTTTTACGTGCAAGATTCATATATTTTGCAGGATCAGAGCTTCTTAATTCAAATGCTTCTTGAAGCGATATTCCCATAGGGACATAACCATTTAGAACATCATGTGCGGATGTTTGATCAGTTAGAACATCGGGGATAATATTTCTTTTTAAAATTTTGGGAAGAATTTCTCCAGCATTGCCGACCAATCCGACTGAAAGTGCTTTTTTATTTTCTTTTGCATCCATAACAAGATTTAGAGCCTCATCGAGATTTTCGGTCATAATATCAAGGTAGCCTGTATCAAGTCTTTTTTTTATTCGAACAGGGTCAACTTCAACACCGAGAAAAGCGGCTCCGTTCATAGTAGCTGCAAGCGGCTGCGCGCCGCCCATTCCGCCGAGCCCCGCCGTAAGTAAAAATTTCCCCGAGAGGTTTCCGCCAAAATGCTGTCTTGCACATTCGGCAAATGTTTCGTAAGTGCCTTGAAGAATGCCTTGGGTTCCGATGTATATCCAGCTTCCGGCAGTCATTTGTCCGTACATTGTTAAGCCTAAAGCGTCAAGTCTTCTGAACTCGTCCCAAGTTGCCCAATCTGGTACGAGCATCGCATTTGAAATTATAACTCGCGGTGCATCAAGATGTGTTTTAAAGACTGCAACCGGCTTACCCGATTGGACAACAAGCGTTTCATCATTTTCTAATTTTTTTAATGAATCGATTATTGCTTCGTATGCTGCCCAATTTCTTGCGGCTTTTCCGCCTCCGCCGTATACAATTAATTCTTCAGGCTTTTCAGCAACTTCGGGATCAAGATTATTCATCAGCATTCTCATTGCTGCTTCCTGAAGCCAGCCTTTGCAAGTTAGTTTTGTACCGGTTGGTGCTTTAATGTTTGTTGTTTGAATTTCCATTTCAATCATTAAAATAAGTTTCTAATATGTTGTTGTATTGTGTGTACATTGATTTATATAGCCACTTTTTTAAAAACCAGCTTTGGTCAATTTGTTTTTTAATAAATTTAATGTTTTCTTTCAATTGCAATACAAGGCGTGTCTTTTCATCTTTTGTGAATTTTACCGGTCCGCTGTCGGTGTTATTCAATTTATCTATTATTGAATTGAAAGAATTTACTTCAGCAAAATATTTTGAGTCGGTGGAAAGCTGTTTTATTATTTGATTGCAAAAAGTGGTTAATATTTTTTTATCATTTTTAGTGAATTCGTAAGAATAATTCTTGAATAAATTTTTCGCCATAATTTGTCTATTCTTTTAGTGATAAAAGTTTATCTCTCATTTGTTGATAACCGGGCTTAATAATGTTATAGATATAATGAAGTCTTTCTTTATATGGAAGAAAAGAAGATTTCATAGCGTTGATATTAAGCTTTTCGACATCGTCAAGATTCAAACCGAATAATTCTGTCGCAGTCAAATATTCTCTTGTAAGGGTGGTATTGCTCATCAATCGATCGTCCGTATTTAGAAAAACTCTAAATTTCTCTTTATAAAAATGAATAAAAGGATGATTCTCAATTTTATCAACTGCGCCTGTATGAACATTGCTCAACAGACAAATTTCCAGTGGCAGTCTTGTATTTAAAATATATTGTGCCAAATCGCCTAAACCGACAACATTCATATCTTTATCAAAGACCATATCTTCGATCAATCTGGTAGCATGACCGATTCTATGCGCACCGCAGTATTGAATTGCCTGCCAGATCGATTCTTTACCAAAAGCTTCACCGGCGTGAATTGTAATGTTGAAATTTTCTCTTTTGATATACTGAAATGCTTCAACATGTTTTTTTGGAGGGAAGCCGCCTTCTTCGCCTGCAAGGTCAAATCCAACTACGCCTTGATTACGGAAGTTTACAGCCAATTCGGCGATTTCAAGTGAACGGTTCATGTTTCTCATTCCGCAGAGGATAATACCATAGCCAACTCCAAAATCATTTTTGCCTTTTTCCAATCCTTCGATAATGGCTGTTAAAATGTCTTCGTAATAAAGACCTTTTTGAGTGTGAAAAATAGGTGCAAAACGGGTTTCAACGTAATATACTCCGTCGTTTTTCATATCTTCCATCATTTCGTAAGCAATTCTTTGGAGAGCTTCTTTTGTTTGCATTACAGCAATTGTATGTTCAAATCCTTGCAGGTATTCGACTAAATTTCCTTTATTTGCACCCCTGTGAAACCATTCGCCAAGTTCACCTGCATCGGTTGTAGGGAGTTTTTTGTATTTAATTTCTTTAGCTAAATCAATTATTGTTTGCGGTCTTAAACCCCCGTCTAAGTGGTCATGCAGAAGAACTTTTGGAACGTGTCGAATGATTTCTTCCGTCTTCAAATGCACCTCTTTTTGTAATCAAAAATATTCTTTTTGATTTCTAAAATCAATTTAACGTGAGACTATAGGTCATACAGTTGTATGATTATCTATCTACTCATATAGTGTAATATAACGATTAGACGATTAGAAATAAACTTGACTAAGCAAGAGATAAATGGTTATTTTTCTACAATAAAAACAACTTAATTGACAAATAACAGGAGAATCAATGAAACGTATTTTAATTGGTATGAGTTTATTTTCAATGATTTTAGGATTTACTGCATTTGAATGCTCATCACCAGACATAACCGGAGCCAAACTCTATATATCCCAAAAAAATTATGAAAAAGCAAAAGAGGCTTTGCGCAGAGAAATAAGTAAAAATCCTAAGAGTGATGAGGCTTATTACTTGTTGGGATACCTTTATGGCGAAGAAGGCGACATTCCGAAGATGATAAGTGTTTTTGACAGCAGCCTTGCAATCAGCAAAAAATTTGAAAATGATATTCAGCAGCAGAAGAAATATTATTGGGCAACAAGTTTTAATAAGGGAGTTGCTTTCTTTAATAAAGCGACAAAAACAGCTGCCGAAGACAGCGTAAAATTAAATTATAACAAGGCTGCAGAAAATTTTAATAATGCTATCATGCTGGAGCCAGATTCAAGTGCGGCGTATAAAAATCTTGCTTATGTTTATTTGAATTTGAGTGACTACGATGCTGCAATTCAGCCCCTCGAAAAATTAATTGCTCTTGAAAAAGATGTTGATGGGTATTCATTACTGGGAGAAATTTATAATGATAAAGGTTCTCAGTCTATGAATGCATTCAGAACTTCTAAAAGCCCCGAAGACAGTATAAAAGCGGTTGAATATTACAACAAGGCAATAAATGTGCTGGAGGAAGGCAGAAAATATTTCCCGGAAAATGGCGATATTTTACGCGATGTTTCCAATGCTTATGTCGGCGCCAACAGACTTAAGGATGCTATGAAATCGTTTAAGTCGGGAGTAGAAAAAGAACCGGATAACAAGTTTTACAGATATAACTATGGTGTATTGCTGTTGAACGCTAAAGAATTTGCTGCAGCAGAGGAACAGTTTAAAAAAGCAATAGACATAGATTCCAGTTACACAAATGCAATCTACAATCTCGGTGTAACTTATGCACGCTGGGGAGCAGATATGAGGGAAAAAGCCGAAGCTGCAGAAAAAGAAGATGAATCTTATAAAGAAAAATTTAAGATGGCGCTTCCGTGGATGGAAAAATATCTTCAGACTAACCCGAAGGAACCGGCGGTATGGGAACTTCTTGGTAAAATTTATGCTAATTTGGGTATGACGGAAAAATCCAAAGAAGCATTTGATAACGCAGATAAATACAGATAGAATGAAAGTTTATATCGAAAAATTCAACCCACGGTCCGTTATAAGCGGATTGTGGGTTTTTTTTGAAAAATTACAGGAGATAAAAAATGGCAACCACGAAAGACCAACAGCCTCAGCAAATCAATATCGAATTGGGTGAGAAAGAAGCCGAAGGAATCTATTCTAATTTAGCAATCATTACACACTCTCCAGCAGAGTTTGTAATAGATTTTACACGTGTTGTGCCGGGCGTGCCGAAAGCGAGGGTACTTTCGAGAATCATTACTACCCCACAACATGCAAAAATGCTTCTGCGGGCTTTGAAAGACAATATCGATAAATTTGAAGCCCGCTTTGGAGAAATTAAAATTGAAGGACAGCCGACACCCCAATTCGGGTTTATAAGTAATCCTCCAAAAGATGAGAAGGTAAATTAATGCTGTATATGACTTGAAGACGTAATATCTTTTTTGTTGAACATAAATTACTATGTCTTTTTCAATCATGAAATAATTTAATTTATCCTATTACTTCTTATTGAGTTAAACTAAATATTTAATTAGTTTACTTAATAATAATCCCCCCCATACAGAAAAAATAATTTTAATAGGAGTGCACAATGATTAGGAGTAAAGCAGCAATTCCTATTCTGTTTCTTTTTCTTGCAGTTAATATAAACGCCCAGCAGCCAAGTATTAAGGTAAGCGTTTTTGCTGATTTGTGCAGCATAGATTTTGCCGCCTTAGCTGCCTCAAATAATCTTTCGGGTCAGCCCAGAATTCTTTACGTGCAAATTTCGCCGCACGAAATGCCCGTGATAGTAAAAGGAAAAATTGAATGGCAGAAGGAGAAAAACTCGGGTTACTCTAACTTATTCGATTTTACTACCGAGGAATTTGCTTCACGTGATTTTTATAATGATGATATAGGCATGGGTGATATAAGAATAGCGAGCTCTAATGTAAACAGTGCCCTTGCAACTGAAAATCTGAAAAGAGGAAAACCAACCGGCAACTATAGGATTACTTTTTCGTTATACAATAATAAAGGCGCTTATCTTTCAGAAGCAAGTACAGTTATGTCATTTGCAAATCCTTCCCAAACACTTTCCATAATTTCACCCGAAGTTGAAAGTGAACAAAATGTCGGTTCAATTATTGCACAGTGGGATAGAATTCCTTGTGCAACGGACTATATAATTCGTGCAAATATAAGAACAGATAAAAGTCAGACTCTTGAAACTGCACTTAATTCAGGTAATCCCTTGATTAATGATAAACATGTGGGTGATGTAACGAACGTTAATCTTGTTGAATTAAAAGATAGAGAATTTTTAGCCGGACAGGAAGTTGTTCTTCAGGTTACAGCTTTAGTGCCTGGAGTAGGCGGCGGCGAAAAATATTACAGCAATATTGTTAATTTTTATTTAACCGAAGGTTCATCTTTTACGGAAAATAGATTAGACGAACAAATGATGAAAATTGCAGATTTCTTAAGTTCTTATTTATCCAACGAAGTTATAGAAAAATTAAGGAGCGGAGAAATCAAAAGAAACGAATTAAGAATTACAACCGATGACGGCACCATCTTAAATTTTTCCGATCTGATGAATATTATTTCTAATCTCGAAAGTGATCCTCAATCGGTAATTGGCATTAATTTCATTTCAAAATAGAAACGGGAATTTAATAATGAATTCTAAAGTTTTATTAATCAGCGGATGCTTCATTGCTGCTGTTGTGTTTCTTGGGAATGCTGGTATTTTTACGGATTACCCTGATAATCTTGATGGTTCTCCCGTAGCTTTAGTCAAAAAAATTGTAAAAGATGTAACATACAGAACTGCTGTTGATAAATCTGATTGGGAAATTGCAAAAACCGGACAGCCTTTGTATGACGGGGGAGAGGTAAAAACGGGAATAAAATCTTTAGCTCTTGTACTTTTTACCGATGGTTCCGGATTATTAAGGGTGCGTGAAAATTCTATACTTCATATTTACGGACAAACAGAAAACAAAAAACTTAATAAAGATGCTTTTTTGGAAAAAGGTCTAATCGGATTTGATGTTACCAAGCAGCAGCAGGAAGAAGAATTTAAACTCACAACACCCACAGTAGTTGCTTCTATTAGAGGCACAGCAGGTTTTATGTCATTTGACAACCAGGACAGTACTACAACAATTTTTTTGGAGCATGGAGAGGTGGATTTTAAGCACACAATTTCAGGTAACAGCGGTAAAGTGACTTCGGGCAAATCGGCATTAATTTATTCTAACGGAAATATTTCGTATGATAGTATATCAACAACCAACAAAAAAATATATAAATTCACCCGTACAACAAGCTCTAAAAAGATTATTATTGAAACAAAATACGGCAGCTTTGAGATTAACTATTATTCAGAATAAAAATAAATAGATAAACTACAATGACCAATAATGATGCGAAGCAAATGACTATCAATGACTAATAATGACGCGAAGCAAATGACTATTAATGACTAATAATGACGCGAAGCAAATGACCATCAACGACCAGTAATGACGCGAAGCAAACGACAATAAATGATAATAGATAAACGAGGACAAATTTTAATGAAGAAAAATTTTCATTTGTTCAAAACTGTGATTCTTGTTTTGTTAGCATCTGTCTGCGGGAATTACAATTTTGCTCAAATTAGCGATGTAATTTCCTCGATAAAAACCGGACAGGCAAAAGAAGGACAGCCGATAAACATAATAGCCGAGCTTAGAAGCACAGCTAATATAGCGGGAATTCTTTTTGCTTATAAACCTTTCGGTGAAAGTGAATTTATTAAACAAGAGATGCTGATAACCGCTAACTCGGCATCGGTGCTGATACCGGCTGAGAATGTGAAGCCGCCGTTTATAGAATATTATTTTCAAATTGATATGGAAGACGGCGCATCCCAAACTTATCCTTTGGGAATTAATGAAGGAACAGCACCGTTTCAAATTAATGTGACAACAATTTCGGGAAAAGATAAGGAGATTATTGTTCTATCCCCAAACAGCGGTGAGTTTTTAACTCCGGATGACTTTCTGATTTCCATTTCTTTTATTAAAGCACCGGATAATGTTGATATCAAAGCGACAAAAGTATTTTTGGACGGCAGCGATATTTCATCTCAGGCTTTATTTGCAGGTGATTTGATTATTTTCAGTGGCGAGAATTTCCCCGGTTCAATAAGCTTAGGTTCAAAGCTCATCAAAATCGAAGTGTATGATAAGAATGGAAATTTATATAATACCATTACCCGCAATTTTGAAGTTATCTCTAAAGAGATTGCACAACAAATAGCCGCACGTTTTGCTTACAGCGGAGATTTAAGAATTGAAGGAAGAAATGAAGTTTATAACAATACTTCAACCGGTTACGGAAATTTTACAGCTAACTTCAACAGCACTTACAGTAACTGGAAAGCAAACGGTTATATGTATGTTACCAGCGAGGAAAAAAGTTACCTTCAGCCGGTTAATAGATTTTCTGCATCGTTTCAATCAGGGGACTGGCTGAATATTCAGGTTGGCGATGTTTACCCGAGATTTCCTAATTTAATTTTAGACGGAAAAAGAGTACGAGGCTTCAGCGGCGGAATTAATTTGGGCTTCTTTAACATTCAAACAGGTTTTGGCGAAGTAACAAGAAAAGTTGAAGGCAGCATCATTCAAAAGTATTCTGCTGATTCAGCTCCACTTGAATCGAATGTGATTGCAATTGATCGAAACAAATACGGCGCTCCTTTCGCAAGTGTAAATCTCGCTACTTATACCAGAAATATTTTTGCAATCAGACCTTCATTTGGAACGGGAGAAAATTTTCAGTGGGGATTTTCATACCTGCATGGGAAGGATGATCCTAAGTCAGTTGAATTTGGTGCAAGACCGAAAGAAAATGCCGTCTTTGGCACCGATATGAAACTGGCTTTAGATGATCAAAATTTTTTGATAACCGGTCAGGCAGCTTTAAGCATTGTGAATAATGATATTTCTACCGGTACGCTGAGTGATGCTCAAATTGATTCCGTGTTTGGCTCCGGCAGTTTTTTTGACGCTGATCCTGATATAATTAAACGAATTAAAAATATACTGGGACGTTTTATAACAGTTAATCAATACATAGGTCCGTTAAACCCCGGCGAGCTTTCATCCTTAGGTGCTGAAGGCACAGTAAGATTAAATTACTTTAACAATACGTTAAAAGTGACCTACATTTACCGCGGAAACGATTATATTTCCTTCGGACAAAATTTTCTAAGAACAGATGTACAGGGAATTAATTTGTTTGATAGAATAAGAATGTTCGATAACCAGGTTTTCCTTGCGTTAGGCTATGAAGATTTACACGATAACCTTCAAAAAACTAAAGTTGCTACAACAAAATATAAGACCTACAGTGCTTCGCTTTCATATTTCCCTAGGACAGACTTTCCCGATTTGACTTTTGGTTACTACAGATATGACCGGAATAACGGGTTAAACATCAGTGATACCGTTAACGGATTGTATACTGTTAATGATTTAACGAACCGGTTCTCTTTGAGTGCCGGCTATAGATTTAATTGGCGAGTCAGACAGTCGGTATCACTCAGCCTTTCAACTTCTGCAAGGGACGATAACAGTTTAGCTAATGCAGATGTTACATACTCTTCTGCCGGTTTAACAGTTAACAGCTTTTGGTTGAGTGACTTCAATTCTACTTTTAATGTTTTTTATTATGCAAGTAAAATTGCCGGTGATGAGTTTGATTATGTAACATTTTCTCTTGGGGGTGAATATCGTTTGCTGCAAAATAAGCTTAAACTGGCTTTCTCTTTGAGTCCTAGTTTTGGTGATTTTAAGAGACAGGCTTTGGAATTCACCGCCTCTTATAATATAATTCAGAATCTTGATCTAATGTTTCAGCTAAGGATTTATAGAATTCCTGGGCAGTCGACTAATTCGATAGTTGGACTTGTTTCCAGCATGGCGATATAATTTAGTTATGAATAAAATTATCGGCTCAAAAGTTTTTATATCTTTATTGACTGCTTTTTTTGTTGTGTTGATTACACAGCCCCAGTTCTTTCAGATTTCTCTTCTAAAAAATCTTGAATTAAAAACGATTGATGAAAGATTTGAGGAAAGAGGACCTGTAAAAATTGACTCGCCTAAAGTTGTTATTGTTGAAATATCCGATGAATCCTTTGATCAAATTTTACCGCCTCATAATAAATGGCCCTGGCCAAGAAGTTTGTTCGCAAAACTTGTTGATAACTTAACTGCTGCAGGAGCAAAGGCAATTGGAATAGACGTTATTATGTCCGGCGGCGACAGAATCTCTCCGCTTAACGATTCCCTGCTAATGAACTCAATAAGAAAATCCGGCAGAGTAGTTGTAGCAGGAAAAATTGATACTGAAAACGAAGCTTTAAAGCTTGCCGCTTTAAAAGGAATTGGCAAAAACAGAACTGCTAAACATCGGGCTCTTAATTTACAGATGACTGAAGATTTTACTAACATTAAATATAATTTCCAGAATATTTTTTTTAATGCCGATCGATCAATAGGACTTGTTCAAATACCAAGCGATGATGACGGCATAAAAAGAAGATACATGCCTTACGTTAACTTTGGCTTAAGTGATTCTCTTTCTCAGAAAATTCCTTCTTTCAGCTTCGCAGTTCTTAATAAATATTACGGAGAAAATTCTTCATTTACGGCTAACGATAACAATGATGCATTCATTTACGGTTTACATAAGATTCCAAAATTCGATCCGGAATCGTTTCTTATCAACTACTATTCGGGCATTAGCTCGTTCGAGTATTATAAATTTTTTGAAATCATTGATGACAGCACCGTCAAAATGAAAGATGAAATTGATTATAATACCGATCTGAATCAATGGGATACATATTTGGAAGAGGGAACTTTTAAGAATAAAATTGTTCTTATCGGTTCAACAATGCCGGAGGATAAGGATATATTCCCTACTTCCTTTTCAGCCGGCGGAAAGGAAGGGGACAATCTTCTTTGGGGTGTTGCTCTTCATGCAACAGTTATAGAAAATATTCTGGACAATAATTTTCTGTACAAACAATCCCAGTTAAGCGAAGTTTTCACTATTGTTTTATTAACAATACTCGTGTTTTATCTTTCTTCTCTTACAAAAAAACTTAAAATAAAAATCGGTTTGTTGATCGAGTTAATTAGTTTTGTCCTTGTTGTAATATCGGCTTATTTGATTTATGCAGCCGCTGCTTATCTTTTTATTCATCAGAGTTTGGTTGTTTCAGTTATAAGCCCTATTCTTGCCGTAATTTTTGGGTACGTTTCGAGCACGGTGTATAATTTTATAAGAGAGAGACAGCAAAATATTTTAATTAAAGAAATGTTCGGACAGTATGTCAGCAAGTCGGTAGTTAACGAGCTGCTCGCTGACCCGGATAAATTAAAGTTAGGAGGTGAAAGGAAAAACCTAACAATTTTATTCTGTGATATAGTCGGGTTCACTTCTTTTTCCGAAGGCAAACAGCCGGAAAATCTTGTTTCACTTGTAAACGAGTTCTTAAATGAAATGTCGGAGATAATAATTGCCAACGAAGGAACCGTAGATAAATATTTAGGAGACGCCGTAATGGCGTTTTGGGGAGCACCGGTGCCTGTTGCCGACCATGCTGTTAAAGCCTGTAAAACAGCGCTTGAGATGCAGAAAAGTTTGGATAAAATCGGTTTGATATGGAAAAGTAAAAATGAAAATTCAATAAAAATAAGAATAGGAATTAACACAGGTGACGTAATTGTTGGGAACATTGGAGGTGAGAAAAGGTTCGATTATACGGTGATGGGTGATAATGTAAATTTAGCTTCGAGACTTGAAGGGGCCAATAAGGAATACGGAACTTACCTGATGATTGGTGAAAACACATACGAAGAGGTAAAAGATAAAATCGCAGTCAGAGAACTTGACCTTATACGTCTTAAAGGGAAACAAAAACCTACAAAGGTATTTGAAATAATTGGTGAATCAGATGATCCCCTTTCCTCCGAAAAATTGCAACGGCTCAAATGCTATTTTGAAGGATTAAAATTCTACCGCAGTCGTAATTTTAACCTGGCTCTAAAATACTTCGGAAAATGTGTTGAAGAAGTGAACGACCCACCCTCGAAAGTTTATTTAGAGAGATGCAAATTATTTTTGTGGGATCCTCCGGCAGATAATTGGGATGGTGTGTTTGTAATGAAGACAAAATAAATATTTAGAGATAAATTTTTACCCTGCGTTTCTGTACAATAAAGCGTTCCTTTTTACATAGTGCATCTCAAATTACACTTGTTACACTTGACATTATTTCTTCTTATTACCAAGTTGAATTTTAGAGGATGTAATTATGCTAACTATTGAAGCTGAGGAGCGAATGAAATATTTTTCTCTGCCAATTTTACCTGTCCCTTTTGGGATAATAGCTGTAATTATTATTTCCACACAGTTTAGCTGCGATACAACAGAACCACCCGAGAAAAACATTCTCTCTTTAAGTCTGGAAGATGTTTCATGTACCGAAGCATGGTTAAAATTAAGTTCTACCTTGCACACGCCAATAGCTTTAACATTAAAGCAAGATGAAAAAAGCAGAGAAATAATAAACCTAACCTCTACTGATACAATTCTTTATATTGATTCTCTACAGCCAAACAAAACCTACACATTCCAAGCAATCATTTCCGCCTTTAGGCGAGACCCCGTCTCTGACGGGCAGCCGTTCAGCCGTGTTAGCAATGAGTTGTGTGTTACTACACTTGAGACAACCAGCCACAACTTTACCTTCCAGGCATTTACGTTTGGCGATGCTGGTGCAGGCAGCAGCACTTTATATGACGTTG
>DYLN01000240.1 GCA_020722085.1 Melioribacter roseus | reverse complement strand
GGATTACCGCTGAAGTTCAATATGCCAAAAGGCAATACACTTTTATGAAAAAAGACCCGCACATCCAGTGGCAAGAAAGATGATCCATGCTCTTTCCATCTACCATTTTCCATTTTCAATTTACCATTTGTCATTTGAGATTTGTGATTTGTGATTTATTTGTAATTTGTTATTTGTAATTTGTAATTTTGATTGGTTATTGCTTATTTTCTAAAAAGTTTCATAAACGCTTCCTTTGGTATTTCAACTTTTCCTACCATCTTCATTCTCTTTTTTCCTTCTTTCTGTTTTTCCAAAAGTTTTTTCTTTCTTCCTACATCACCGGCGCCAATTACTTTTCCGCTTTTGATGAGAACATCTTTGCGGTAGGGTGCAATCCGGGTTGAAGCAATAATTTTACCGCGGTATTCGCCTTGGATCTTGACTTCAAACTGCTGCCTGGGGATAAGCTCCTTCAACTGAGTCGTCAAATAATTTGCCCGCTGATAACTTCTTTCCTCAACAACAGTTTCCGAAAACTCTTCAACCGGTTGCTGATTAATCAAAATTTTCAGTTCGTCAGCCTTGACTTTTCTATATTCCAAAAATTGCCAATCAAGCGAAGCAAATCCTGAAGAAACGCTCTTTAGATTATCAAAAAAATCAGTAATCATCTCGCTCATCGGCATATCAAAAACCAAAATTGTCTGATTTTTGTTATCCATGGTTTCAAATACAGCTCTGTATCTTTGCATTAACTGCATGACCTCCCCAACATATGAATCCGGTGTCAAAACAGTCACTCTTACCCAAGGCTCAAGTTTAACTCCCCGTGCTTCACTGTCCATATATTCTACCTTTGGCGGCGTCAAAACCAAACTTAGATTAAACTCTCGCTCAAGTCGTTCTCTGACCACATCGGCATGAAGCAAACCCAAAAATCCAACTCGAAATCCCATACCCAAAGCCTGACTATAGATAGCCTGATAGACAAGAGAAGAATCATTCAAAGCCAGTTTATCAAGAGCTTTTTTTAAATTCAGATAGTCAGCCGTATCAGTTGGAAAAATCGAGGCAAACACCATCGGTTTCACTTTTTTATAACCGGGCAGGAACAATTCTGCCCCTGCTTTTTGGTCAACAATTGTATCTCCAACAGCCACCTGATGGATATCTTTAAGATTTGTCACCACGTAACCGATCTCACCTTGAAAAAGTTTTTCACTTGGCTGCAAATCTAAGGAAAAATATCCAACTTCATTTATCTCAAATTCTGTCCCTAAATTAGCCAGCTTTACCTTCTGACCTCTCCTTAATTCACCAGCAAAAACCCTGACAAAAACAATCACTCCTCTATGAGAATCATAATAAGAATCGAAAATTAGTGATTGGTTACTTGTGATTTGTGATTTGTTTGGAAATTGGAAATTAGGATTTGGAATTTGCTCAATTGTCGCTTGCAGCAATTGAGGTACTCCTTCCCCGGTCTTGGCCGACACCTCAAATATTTCTCTTTCATCTACTCCTAAAAAATCCACCAACTGCTTTTTTGTTTTTTCCACCTCTGCGCTTGGCAAATCAATTTTATTAATGACCGGAATAATAACAAGATTTTTTTCAATGGCTTTATAGGCATTGGCAATCGTTTGCGCCTGTATTCCTTGGGTGGCATCAACTAATAAAATTACACCCTCGACACAAGCCAATGTTCTATCTACTTCATAAGAAAAATCAACATGTCCCGGAGTATCAATTAGATTAAGAATGTATTCATTTTGAAATTTGAAATTTGAAATTTGAAATTTATTTGTCATTTGTAATTTGTCATTTGTTATTTTGTATTCCATTCTCACCGGCGCCAGTTTTATTGTTATTCCTCTTTCTCTTGATATCGGATTTCTATCAAGCATCTGCTCTTCATGAGCGCCTGCCTTTACTGTCCCGGTAATTTCAAGTAATCTATCGGCAAGCGTTGATTTACCATGATCAACATGGGCAATGATGGCAAAGTTACGGATATTTTGCATAGCCGTAATTTTATCATTTTTATTAAACGCCATTCGGTGATAAAATTATTCAATGAACAGCTT
>DYLN01000239.1 GCA_020722085.1 Melioribacter roseus | reverse complement strand
AGCTTGGACAGGGTCGGACCCTGTCCCAGACCCTATCCCCCTACATTCCTATAAACTGTTCCTGTTTGGACATCAGGACTGACGATAATACGATAATTTAAAACTTTTGTTCTCATAATAATTTAAATATATTGAAAATAGCAAAATAAAACAAGCTGTTTCTTTAAAATAAAGCAAAATATGGGTCGAGTGGTTGCAAGCCGCGAGCCAGATATACCATGTTAGCAGACCCGAACGGAACGCAGTGGAGCGAGAGCACAGCGAGGCTTTAGCGTATTTTTTTTATGAAAATTTTTATTCATTTTTTGTTGAAGAACTTTATTAACTGAAATTTTAATTTTTCTGTTTTGGCAAAATGGAAGGATCGTTGGGGATTTTTTGACAAACAAAGAAAAATTTGAATTTTAAAAAATCAGTGAATCCAGAACTTGTTGAAATGTTTTGTCAAAGAAATTGTTTGGCGGGTAAGACGGACTAAAGCTGGAAATGATATAAAATTTATCTCCTTTTGCCCCAAAATATTCAGGTCCTCCACCACTGTTATCTAAAGCATTAGCCCGGTAGCCTGAAATATTTCCAAGCCGTGTTGGAGTAAAATATGAACTTTCAATACAAAACCCACTCACTTGACAATAATATTCCCTCCGCCCAGTCTTTCCATCGTATGGATAAACCTTGATTGCTAAATATCCTCCTCCTCCCTTCGGGGACAAATACAGATCATCCTGATCTGTTCGTATCTTGGCTTCCCACCCATCAGGAAGCGCGTATTTTATTTCTGATAACTTTGCCCCATTAACCGATAAAGGCGTTGGTATGGGAGAAGGACTACTATCAACTAGTGGTAATACAGCCACCTCTTTTTGCATCGTCGAGACTTGTTTTTCCAATAACGCAATCTTTTGTTCCAAACTACTTATCGTTTTTTCCTTTACTGACTTTTGCCAAAAGTAGACTGCTGATCCGATAAGTATTGCTGTCAGTAAAACACTGATTGCCACAGCCACAAATAATTTTTGGTTTGGACCCGCCTGTTGCGGTTGGACTTTTGGCCCAGTTAAACTCTGGTTTGTTAACGATTGGTTTATTTCCATATTTATAATTAATCTACACTATCCCGAAATAAAAATCAAAATTTAATTCCTTACTATAATTCTTCTTCAGCAAACTTTTCTCAAAAAATTTTCAGAAAGATATATCAGACAATGTGCTTGGACACATCTGATATCCAACCCTTTTATCACCTATTTTTTCAATTTGTAGAGCAAAACTCCGAATAAGACCACCACTAAACCTATCAAATCAATCGGAACCACCCAAAAAGACAAAACACACCCCATTTCGGGAGGACAATGACAATCTATGGATTGAGCCCAATGGTTTTCAAGAAGAGTAAAGGAAATGGGGTACAACATATATCTATCTGGAGGACAAGCACAACATCTATGAGGTGAAGTTTTTGCAACAACTACAATTATTGTAAGGATCAACAAAACTAAGATAACAGATATAAGTAAGGTATTTCTTTGTTTTGTTATTGTATTATTCATATTACTCTTTCTTTAAAATCTTCCAAGCAAGCCTGTCAATTGAAACTAACATCTCAATATATGTGATGCTCTACTACATCCATATTCTATCATCTTAATAATTGTAGCGGAATATAGGCATGAGCCTGCAAGGCCCAAATTGCATATACTGTGTTATATGATGTTTAAAAATTTTAATGAATTTTTTTACCATAAACCTGAGTCCAGCCTCTGTTATCTTTTTCACTACAACTACACATTACTTCCTTGCCACAAATAATTCTAGATTCTCCACATTCAATTCTAAACGCTGGGCCAATACACCTACTGCCACTAATTTCTCCAACACACTGATCAATGACCCCTCCACAGCTGTTTGATTCTGAATCATAGTATAGGCTGTAACCGCAAGACGATTTAGAATATATCTGCCAAGCAACATACACTCCTAATAAGGCTAAGGAAGCAATTGTGGAAAGAATAATAATTATTGTCTTGTTGCCTTTAAAATTTTTAAATTTCATATAACTCGTTTCTATAC
>DYLN01000238.1 GCA_020722085.1 Melioribacter roseus | reverse complement strand
TTCCTGTCCGCCCGCTGAAAGCTTGGCTCCACCCTGTCCATACATCGGTTCAACCTGCAGAGCAAACATACTTGCAAAACCAACTTCAGCCAACACACCTAATTTAACGGTAGTACGACCAGATTTTTCTACATAAGAGGGCAGATCCGGATCAAAAGATAAATTTGCCAAACTCAATCCTGCCCTTGCGCCAAGACTAAAAGTCTGAGCGTTTATCTGCTGAAAGTAAAAAAGAATGATTAGAGATATAGTAACTGCAATAATTTTTTTCATAACTCCTCCTCTTTTTATCATTGTAATAAGTTGATTATGGTAGTTCGTACCGGATACCTGTTGTAATTGCAACGTAAAAGACCGTATTTGTTTTGGATGTTGAGCGGCCTGTGTAATAGTCGTAAGTCTGCTCGCTGTAAAAAACAGGACCTATTTGAAGGTCGGCGGGTATATAAACGTTGTTTGCAACCTTAAAATTAGCTCCACCGCCTATTCTAATTCCGAAATAGGGACCACCGGAAACAAACCAAAGACTAAATCCTCCGTTTGCGTATGGCTTCACTGTCGAGCTGGGAATATTAAAATAATATTTAAAATAATCCGCCCACTCAATTGGCGTTCCGCCCTGCGAGTTAATATTTAATTCGGTTCCGACAGCCATCCCTTGTCCAAAAAGAACTTCAGCCATTGGACCAATTTGAAAACCCGCTGATGTAGAGCTGCCCCCGCTTGCAATCGACATTCCGATTCTGCCGCCTATCAGCCAATCCACACCGGAACCTGCCGGAGCAGAACCAAGCGAAGATAAATTCGAAACGGATTGTGCATTACTGATTACGTAGGGGGGAAAAAATAGAAGGGTCAAAAATAAGTAGGTTTGTAAGAGTGATGAGTGTGTTTCTTTTTTCATTTGTTCTCCTTTTTTAGTGGAAAATTTTAATCTGTTTACTAAATACTCATCAAAAATTAATACCTAAAATCCTAATTGTCAATTGTATAGTTTTTCATTTTTGTTATACAAATTTCTCCGTTTGAAAGTCCGGTTAAAATCTCTTTTAGCATACTCAAGATTATTTAAAAATTACTCGCTATTTTTTAGATAGAAATATTTATAAATCCGGAACAGCTTATGTCTTATATAAGAATCTTTGCTGCTTTATTGATCTTCGGGTCAATTAGCTGCTGTCAGAATTCAGTGACTCCTGCTGATTCCAATTCTGCCGAACTGCCAGGCTGGAAGTTAATATGGTCGGATGAATTTAATTACAGCGGGTTACCCGACACCCGTAAATGGGGCTACGATATAGGTGATAACGGGTGGGGAAACAACGAAAAACAATATTACTCTGCCTATAGATCTGAGAATGCCCGGGTTGTGGACGGAAAGTTAATCATCGAAGCCAGACGGGATTTTTATCTGGATCATGAATATACTTCGGCACGTTTGGTTACGACAAATAAGGGTGATTGGACTTACGGAAGAATAGAGGTAAGAGCAAAACTGCCAAGCGGAAAAGGTACCTGGCCTGCTATCTGGATGCTGCCGACTGACTGGTCGCTTGGCAATAAAGGCTGGCCCGACAACGGCGAAATTGATATTATGGAACATGTTGGCTACGACCCGGACGTAATTCACGGTTCTATACACTGCAATAAATATAACTGGGTAACCAATTCCGAAAAGACAGCCACAATAAAAATACCCGATGCTACAACCTCGTTTCATACTTATGCGCTTGAATGGGACTCTTCTCAAATTAAAATGTATGTAGACAGCACACATTACTTCACCTTTAGTAATGAAAATAAAGGCTGGGAATACTGGCCTTTCTTTAAAGATTTTCACTTGCTGCTTAATATTGCGATAGGCGGCAACTGGGGTGGTGCTCAAGGAATAGACAACTCAATATTTCCTCAAAGAATGGAAATAGAATATGTGAGGGTTTATCAAAAATTATTATGAAAAGAAAAACCGGTAAGGTAAACCCATATTTGTCATTAAAGAAAAGTTTCTAATGGCAAATCTGGGATAAAAATAATGGTAAGTTCAACTAAAAAATTAGTTATATATCATCCCTAAA
>DYLN01000086.1 GCA_020722085.1 Melioribacter roseus | reverse complement strand
CGAATTTCTTTTAATGTGCGCCGTATCCCTAAATGTTTATTTTGGACAGATATGAAGTATCTTGCAATCTGACAGAGTAGTGGGTAAAATCCGCCACTGCCCATACACAAACCGTTAGTTGCAAGGCGCCGGGTACAGGTTCAGAGTAGGCTCAGATAATCTCGAGCGCCGTGGAGAATGCGATGCACATAAATCGCCTGACCTTCGATCGTGTAGAAAACGAGATAGTTCTGCACAACGAGATAGTGATACCCCATTTTGATGAGTTCTTCTTCGTTTGGGATTCGCCCCCGATATGGAAACTTGGGAAGGAGTTGCAGATTCTTTTCAATCTTTCTTGCAACAAATTCAGCAGCCGAAAGTCTGTCTGCTGCAATATAGGTGACGATTTCCGTGAGATCTTCTTCGGCAGCCCGTAAGAGCCGAACCGTATAGTTAGGCCGACTCACGGATGCGCTTTCGTAGGTCCTTCATCACTTGAGAGAGTGTGCGACCTTTATCGCCACTAGCCCGTTGTGCTTGAGCAACAGCAAGTTTGCTGAAAAGGTCTATTTTCAATTGCAATTTACTATATTGAGCCATCGACATCACAACCATATCGCCCTCTCCATTGCGGGTGATAAAAATTGGCTCATCAGATTTGTGAGCTAGATCAGAGATTTCGTTGGCTTTATTTCTCAGATCGGAAATCGGTTTAATGAGTGGCATCGCATTCTCATAAATTGTTCATAGCAAAATTATATCATTTAATTGATAATGTCAAGTCACGGCGCACTGCAGCTAACAAGCGGCACAACGACGCTCGCACCTTTGTAAAGGCTTGACAGAATGCTTATCATTGCATGATCAAAAGTGCTCGCTCAATGCCCCTTGCCGCAAAAGAAAATTGATTTGTTGATGGGTGGCAAGCAGCACTGCGTTGTTGCCGCCAAACGTTAGCGGGCATTGTAAAGAAAAATCTACATTTTACAAACAGACTAAAATAACTTAGTATATTTGTAAATGATAAACGATAAATAATAAATAATAAAAACACAACAATATGAAACAAACAATTTTAGGTGCAGGTGGGTCTATAGGCATTGAACTCGCCAAAGCATTGAAGGACTACACATCAGATATAAGACTGGTAAACAGAAATCCTAAAAAGGTAAATTCAACGGACACCTTATTTTCTGCTGACCTAACAAAAAAAGAAAATATCTTCAAAGCAATAGAAGGTTCAAGCATTACTTACGTGACAATTGGTTTCCCCTATAAGACAAAAGTATGGAAACAAATTTGGCCACCTTTCATACAAAATGTAATTGCGGCTTGTTTGGAACATAATTCCAAACTTGTATTTTTCGACAATGTATATGCTATTGGTGGTAATAATGTGAACCACATTACAGAAAATTCACCAATAAGCCCAACAAGCAAAAAAGGTGAAATTCGTGCAGAAGTTGATAGACTCATCCTGGAGAGTATTGACAAAAATAACTTGCAAGCAATCATAGCAAGAGCACCAGATTTTTTTGGTGGCACCTCCAGGCAGAACAGTATTATTATGAACCTTGTGTATGACAATCTTGAAAAAGGTAAGAAGGCACAATGGTTCTGCAATGCCAAAGTGGTTCATTCAATGGGCTATGTCCCTGACCTTGCCAAAGGGACAGCAATGCTTGGAAATACTCCACAAGCCTTTAATCAGATTTGGAATTTGCCAACTGACCCGCAGAGAATTACAGGCGAAGAATGGATAAATCTTTTTGCTTCTTCAATGGAAACGAAAAATAAATATACTGTTCTGCCGAACTGGCTGGTAAAAAGTCTTGGTATTTTTGTTCCAATAATAGGTGAACTGGCAGAAATGAATTATCAATACGACAGAGACTATTATTTTGACAGCACTAAATTTAACAACTATTTTAATTTTAAGCCGACCCCCAATGAAATCGCAGTAAAAAAAGCAATTGAGCAAATAAAAAAAGCAGATGAAACAGATGATAAGAGAACAACGACCCGCTAACAGCGTGTATGTGGCAATAGCTGGTGAAGTGGTAATCGAAGGTCTGTGCTCATAAGAAACTTTGTGCTAAACGGACAGGGAAGTGCTTCTAATCCCCTACTGCGCATACACGCCAACCGTTAGGCGAAATTGTATACATTAAAATTTAGGGAGGTTAATCATGAAAAAAAGATTATTGAGGGTGGTGCTGCTTATAACTTGTTTTGTACTTACATTCACATTGTTTCAATGCGGCAAGAAAACTCAAACACCAGTGGAACCTTCATTACTTGAGAGAGAGAATGAATTCTGGGGAGATTATCCAGAACTTGGTGAAGGTATTGTCCCTTATACTTCCCTTCCTGTAGACCTTCAATACATTGACGAGATAATGCCTCTTGGACACTTAAATCCACCAGGGCATCCTATACCAACAGAACACATTTATTGGGGCTTAGCCAGAATGGATTTAGGTGACCAGGTAAGTGGTTTTTCAAAACCAGTTAAAGCGCCTGCAGGTGGTGTTATTACAAAAATTGTATTTACTCACTGGGCAGGTTATCCTGATTATTCAATACACATAAGACATACAAATACCTTTATCACATATTTAAATCACCTCTCGGAAATAAGTCAGGAAATACTGAATGCTGCTGGTCCATTGAAAGAGGGATGGGATGGGAATAAGGTCTATATCAAAATTAATGCAGGAGATACAATTGGTAAAACTTCAGCAGATTATGGGCAGAGTGCAGCTCTTGATATGGGCGCTTATGATAAAAATACATTGCACTATATTCATCCAGAAAAATATCCAATTCCTGTGCAGCATGCCATTAGCGCAATTGATAATTTTACTGAAGAGCTTAAAAGCCAAATCTATCAAAAAGTTAAAAGAACAAAAGAACCCAGATGCGGCGTGTTTGATTTTGATATAAGAGGAAAGCTTGTTGGGAATTGGTTTTTAGAGGGAACCGATGGGTGGTCAGGAGAAGAGGGATATAAGAATTATCTTGCTTTTGTGTACGATGCCTATGACCCACAATATCTAAGAGTAAGTCTCGGTGAGAAGCTTGGCGGATTTCTATCTCGAGTAGAAGGGAATGCCCCAGATTTTAAAGATGTTGATGTAAACTCTGGTGAGGTGGTTTACAAACTCATAGGTGTAGGAGAAGGGGATGAATTTTTGGGAAACCCTCTATCAGAAATTGTAGTTGCCACTCTTCTGGTAAAAATGGTTAATGAAGAAAAGATAAAGGTTGAGGTTTTTGATGGAAACCTCCAAAATCCTTCTTTCACACAGAATGCTAAGTTCTATACAAGATAAAGAATAACTTCGCCTAACAGCGGATAAAAGGCCACGGTGCTTTGCACCTTCCCAAAATTGCCTTCCTGTCTGCGTGCGGACGCGCACAGGAAGGCGGCAACTTATTTATCCGCAAACGTTATACGCAACGCGCCCCACCGAAGTTATTCAGCAGGCCAGATGATCATATCCAAGTTGCGTGAACCGTGGATGACTCGGTGGATTTCAACCGTCTGCTCACGAACAATGTAGAAGACAAGGTAGGACTCAACAATCAGAACTCGATATCCGTACTCTCGAAGTTTCCGATGACGTGGTACACGCCCAAGTCGGGGGTATCGCTCAAGCAATTTGACCCGTTTGTCAAGCTTTCTGAGATACGACAAGGCACGATTCGGACTATCCTGGGCTATGAAATCGAAAATCCCAACAAGGTCAGAATCTGCGGCCGGAAGATAACGGAGTGTATATTTATCGGGCATTGATTCGGCGACGGAGTTTGGCCATCATCTGTTTGTGTGTGATGCCCTTCTTTCCCGCTGCCGATTGAGCTTGAGCGACTGCAAGCTTTCCAAAGAGATCAACTTGGGCTTTGAGTCTCTCGTAATGGTCGATACTCATAACGACCAAGTCACCCTCACCGTTGGTGGTAAGATAGACAGGTTCATCTTGGTCATGACAAATAGTAGCAATTTCCCTGGTTCGATTACGCAAACTTGAGATCGATTTGATGATAGGCATGACAATAATCCTTTAAGAAAATCTTTGCATAAATTAGTGCTAAATTCTGATATAATCAAGTCTTTATTTGTGGGGCGCACTGCAGCTGACAAGCGGCACTGCGTTGCGCCGCCAACCGTTATGCCCCAATTGTAAAATGACAGACAATGAGTAAACAAACTGACAAAAAACCAGCGAAAATGTGTTACGGACACATTGGTGGAAAACTTGGAAAAATGATTATGGAAACTTTTGCAGACAAAGGTTGGATTGCAAAAGAAAAACCGACAGACAAACATTTTTTCATTACTAACAAAGGACAAAAAGAATTTGCAAAACTCGGAATTGACCTTTCACAAATTAAATCAGAAGAACTATGAGCGTAATTAAGGGCTACGATCACACGGTACCTTCCCGTAAGTTTAGGCATAGTTATCGTTATACTTACTTAAAAATGGAGACAAATATGACATAGCTCTCTTTATGGTTATTTCTAAGAGGGTGTGTTTAAAATTATTTTTATTGGTAAATACTAGTCAAAAAGGGAAATGCAATGAAACACTATATCAAAATAATATTACTACTAATTTTTATATTTACTTTGGCATCTAGTTCCACAGCACAAACGCAAAAATCAAATAATATTTTTCTTGAAATATTTGGTAATGCTGGGGCATATTCCATAAACTATGACAGAATAATATGGAATAATATTAGCGCAAGGGGAGGTGTGATGTTACTTCCTTCAGATTCAAAACTAATTACTTCTGTGCCGCTTATTATAAACTATAGCTTTTATATAGACGACAATTACTTTGAAACCGGTTTAGGCGCTACTTTTTTTTCATCTACCCTAAATTTTGGGAAGCTGGGTGAAAAAACTGCAGAGAACAAAATATTTACTGGTGTAATTAGTTATTGTTTTCAAACCGAAAGTGGAATAAATGCAAGGATTTCCTTTACTCCTTTTTATTACAATCAAGAATTTATTCCATTTGGAGGTTTTAGTTTTGGCTATTGTTTTTAATTATAAAAAAATATCTCAAATAATTTCAGCGAGGTTTAATATGAAAAGGATTCTTTTCATGGTACTAATAATTTTCTCAGGTATATCTCTCTACGCAGGTGACCATTCTTTTTCAGTTAATTTTGAATTGACGCAAACAGCTATCAACCGAGCATTAGCTTAGCAGTATAATCAATCAAATTTTCCAAAAACTGTAAGCGGCAGTGTCTCAGCACTCGGAATAACATATACCATTTACCTTTCACGTCCTTTTATTGATCTGCTTCCTGGCTCAATTCGAGTAAATATGTCAATTCGTGTAGAATCAAATGTCGGTAATTTTGACGGTCTTAATATTAATCCCACCATAGATAGGCTGTGCACTGCGCTGCCTTTTTGTAAAGCAGCGGTGTGATTATTCCCGGTAAAAATAAAAGAGTTAAGACAACGCAGAGCAGCCTAAGCATGGGTTCAACGGCTCACTTATTATATTCCTCGATAGCCATTTTCTCAAGTTTTTGTTTCATTTCCTTAGGAAGAGTAACGGTTTCATAATATTTACCGTCTTTTCCTTTTTCGTTGGGTGCCGATACAAACAAACCGTTCGGACCGTTTACTACACGGAAGCCTTTGATGATAATTTCATCGTCAGTTTGTATATCAAAATAGGCGCGTAAACCGCCTGTAGAATTATCTAATTTACTCATGCGCATAATTTTCATTTTATCCTCCTTGTTGATTGTTAATTTGTTTAATAAATAATTACCGGGAATTGTAAACTTGTTTTAATTAACTTTTTTATCATTAACAAATTCGATATTGTCACTCGTCTGCGTTCTGAATAACATGCAATTTAATATTTATGCAGAAAAATGGAAACAAAATTTTTTAAAAAATGAAATTTTTCCTCTTTTTGATTTCTATAATATCCTTCAATCATTGTAGAGGAAACTCTTTTCGCTGCATTAAATTGAAGAAGTTCAAAAATGTAATCATAGAAGACAGTAGGCATATTCAGTTGAAAGATAAATTCTATAAAGAATATATCTTGAAGAAAAGACTCGTTATAAGTTCAATTAAACTCTCACTTAATTAGCTTTTTCAGTTTTTCTATTTCATCTCTCAGTGCGGCAGCTCTTTCAAATTCCAGGTCTTTTGCTGCTGCGAGCATTTCTTCAGTCATCTGTTCAAGAAGATCTTTCCGCTGGTCGTTTGTCATATATTTAATTACCGGCTCGGCAACTTTCAGAAATGTTTCTTCCTCTCTTTCGTAATCTTTTTTTCTTACATCAGCGATTGATGTAGAAGAAAGAATTTCTTCCACACTTTTATAAATAGTTTTGGGAGTAATTCCGTGTTCTTTATTGTACTCCATTTGTAGTTTTCTTCTCCGTTCAGTTTCTGCAATTGTTTTTTGCATTGAATCGGTAATAATATCCGCATACATAATTACTTTTCCGTTAACATTTCTTGCAGTTCTTCCCGCCGTCTGCATTAATGATCTTTCACTCCTTAAAAATCCTTCTTTGTCGGCATCTAAAATTGCAACGAGTGATACTTCAGGTAAGTCCAATCCTTCTCTAAGCAGGTTAACACCTACGAGCACATCAAAATCGCCGATGCGCAAATCGCGAATAATTTCGACACGTTCGAGAGCATCAACTTCACTATGAATATAACGGACTTTTATCTTTAATTTATCAAGGTAGTCTGTTAAATCCTCTGCCATTTTCTTTGTTAACGTTGTAACGAGCACCCTTTCTTTAGAAGATGCACGCTTTTTAATTTCTCCAATCAAATCATCAATCTGTCCTTTAACCGGGCGCACTTCTATTTTAGGATCGAGCAAGCCGGTTGGACGTATGATTTGTTCTACAAAAGTGCCGCCGCTTTTGCTCAATTCGTAATCGGCGGGAGTTGCACTCACATAAATTACCTGATTGACCATCTGTTCAAACTCTTCAAATTTCAGCGGACGATTATCAAGAGCCGAAGGAAGTCTGAATCCGTATTCAACCAAAGTTTCTTTACGAGAACGGTCGCCGTTATACATGCCGCGGAGCTGCGGAATAGTTACATGCGATTCGTCAATTATCAGCAAATAATCTTTCGGGAAATAATCAAACAAGCAATACGGACGCGAACCCGGTGGTCTTCCGTCCATGTGCCGAGAATAATTTTCGATTCCGGCACAATATCCGATTTCCTTAATCATTTCGATATCAAATTTTGTGCGCTGTTCCAATCTTTGAGCTTCGACATATTTCTCTTCTTTCCAAAAATACTGCAGCCTTTCTTTCAACTCTTCTTCTATAGTTCGAATTGCTTTGTTAATTCTGTCCTTCGATGTAACAAAATATTTTGCGGGATAGATAGGAACGGACTCAACCTCTTTAATTACATCGCCGGTAATCGAATCGATAATTGATAATCTTTCAATTTCTTCGCCCCAGAATTCGATTCTCACGGCTTCGTCGTACTGATAAGCGGGAATTATTTCGATAACATCGCCCCGTGCTCTAAACGTACCTCTTGTAAATTCGGCATCGTTTCTTGTGTAATAAATGTCTATCAAATTACGAAGCAGTTTTTTTCTCTCAATATTTTGACCTTTTCTCAAAAACATTATTTGTCTTGCGTATTCATCCGGCGCACCGATTCCATAAATGCAGCTTACGCTTGCAACAATTATCACGTCGTTTCTTCCTTCAATTAAAGAAGTTGTCGCTTTCAGACGCAGACGGTCTATTTCTTCGTTTATGGAAAAGTCTTTTTCGATGTAGAGGTCGCGCTTTACAACATAGGCTTCCGGCTGGTAATAATCATAATAACTGATAAAGAACTCGACTGCGTTATTGGGAAAGAAATTTTTAAATTCGGAATAAAGCTGGGCTGCAAGAGTTTTATTGTGTGAAATTACAAGAGTCGGTTTGTTTATTTCTTTGATGATATTGGACATCGTAAAAGTTTTTCCGCTTCCCGTTACTCCAAGCAGAACCTGATGCTTTTGACCTCTTATCAATCCCTCAACAAGTTCTTTAATCGCTTTGGGCTGGTCACCCGACGGCTCGTAATTCGAAACTAATTCAAATTTTCCCATACGGCTATTTTAATCTATTTAACAAAGTGAATAATGATACAAAGCTAATTTTTCAAAAGTTTCTAATTTATCAAATAACGTTAAGTTTACGCTATACTTTTCCTTCGGTCAGGGTTTAACCCCTCCTTGATGAGGGTGACTAAAAAAAGTTATTATTCAACAATAAATTCGTGAATAATTCGTGAAATTCTGCCGAAGGCATTCCTTATGGAAGTGTCTCATCTTATAAAAAATATTACGTTTTAGACATACTCGCAGGCTTCCATAAACTAATCTAATCTTATTGACACCCCAAATTCAAATTAAAGCAAGAAAAACTTTGGGAAAAATTTTATGACCGATAGTACTTTTATCATTGCTGAAAAATAATGTTTTAAGAAAATTTTATTTTTGCATTTAATTTTTTCACCAATAAAACACGGGGAGAGGATGAAAAAATTTCTGATATCGTTTATTCTTGTTGCAATTTCTCTTTCTGCACAGGAAACAAAACAAGACTCTGTTTATGTTAATACAAACTGGATTCCCTCTTTAACAACCGGAATAAATATCAGTCAAATTGCGTTCAGTAACTGGGTGAAAGGCGGTGATAATTCACTCTCGTGGACAATCCTATGCGATTTTAAGCTCTCTAAAAAGTGGGGCAACTGGAAATTCGGCAGCGAATTAAAAGGAGCTTACGGAAGATCGAAAATAGGCGGGAATTCTTACAGAACTACCGACAATAATCTTTACTGGGAAAAAGTTTTAGCGTACAATGTGGGCTGGTCGGTAGATCCGTTTATCAGCAACAATATCCGCACACAAATTTCTAAAGGTTACGACTACAAAACCGATCCTAATGGAATTCAAATAACAGATTTTTGGGATCCCGGCTATGTTACGCAGAGTTTCGGTTTTACATTCGATAAATTAGTTCAGAACTTTAAGACCAGACTCGGTATCGCTTTTCAGGAAACATTCACAAACAAATTCAAACAATATTCTGATAACCCCGAAACGCAGGATGTTGTTGAGTCGTACAAATTTGAAACCGGTATCGAATCTGTTACCGATGCACAACTCCCCCTGGATTCAAATCTTATATGGGCTTCTAAATTAAGACTGTTCACGCGCTTCGAAAGAATAGATGTGTGGGATGTTCTTTGGGATAACACAATTACCGCAAAAATAAACTCGTGGTTAAATGTTAATTTTGCTTATACTGTGCTTTATGAAAAATCACAATCGCCAACTATACAATTGAAAGAAGCGCTGCAGTTAGGCATTAGTTATACAATTTTGTAATTTATTTATAAACTTTTACAGAAAGTTTAAGTATGGAAAGTATTAATAAAACGATTGATTCAGATGATCAAAGATATTACAGGCTGCTTAATTATCTAACGGATTACATTTACACGGTAAAAGTACAAAACGGCAAAGCTGTTGAGACTTACCACGGACCAGGCTGTGTTGCTGTTACTGGTTACACTTCTGAAGACTATGTGAAAGACCCAGAACTCTGGTACAGGATGGTTCACAAAGAAGACAGAGAAGCAGTTCTTGAGCAGGCTAATAAAGCTTTAGCTGGCGAAAACGTTCAGCCGCTTGAGCATAGAATTATTCACCGCGATGGTACAATCCGGTGGGTGAAAAACAGCGTTGTGCTTTCAAAAGATGAATACGGAAATCTTCTTTACTACGACGGGCTCATTAACGATATAACAGATCTGAAAAGAGCGGAAAAACTTGCAGAGACAAAACAAATGCAGTTAATTCAGGCAGATAAAATGGTTGCTCTCGGTACAATGGTTAGCGGCATCGCCCACGAAGTAAACAATCCCAACAACTTTATACTTCTTAATGCGCAGTTTCTTCGTAAAGTTTGGGAAGATATACAACCAATCTTAAAAGAATATTACGAAAGCAACGGTGATTTTGTAACTGCCGGAATACCTTTCAGTATTTCAAAAGAAAAAACAGAAAAAGCATTATCCAGCATTATAGACGGAACAATGCGAATTCAGAAAATTACAAGAAGCCTGACCGATTTTGCGCGGAAGGACAGCGGAGAGCTTGATCAGGATGTTGACTTGAATCAGGTAATTGAAAACTCTACAACTATAGCCAGCAACCTAATTAAAAAATCTACCGACAATTTTGTTGTGAACTATGATCGTTCCGTTCCGATAATAAAGGGAAATACACAGCAGCTTGAGCAGGTATTAATTAATTTGATTAGTAATGCATGTCATTCTTTAACAAGCAAAGACAGGAAAATTACGATATCGCTTCTTTACGATGCCGAAGAAAATGCTGCTGTAATAGAAGTTAGAGACGAAGGCACAGGTATCAAAGCAGAATATATCAAACATATCTTCGATCCCTTTTTCACGACTAAAAGGGATTCGGGCGGTACCGGACTCGGTCTTTACATTTCTTATAATATTGTAAGAAGCCACAACGGAAAACTTGTACTGAAAAGCGAAGAAGGAACCGGCACTACATTTCGGGTGGTTTTGCCAATAAATAAATAACCGGAGATGAAAATGGGCGCAGCAGTTTATCCAGAAGATCCAGTATTACTGGTTGATGACGAAATTCAGTTTCTGTTTAGTGCTGAGACAACGCTTACAGCCAACGGAATTAACAACGTCGTCACTTTGAGTGACAGCACAAAAGTTTTACCGTTTCTTCAAAAACAAAACTGCTCTCTTATTGTTCTTGATATCAACATGCCGAATATAACCGGACTTGAACTTCTGCCGTCAATTATTGACCACCATCCGAACATACCGGTAATAATTTTAACGGCAATGAATGACGTTGACAGCGCGGTCAAAAGTATTAAAGCCGGTGCTTTTAACTACATTTTAAAGCCTATTGATGATACGCGTTTGGTCACTACTGTCCGTGGCGGACTCAATTTGAGTGAAATGAGAAATGAAAATAGAAAGCTGAAAGATTACTTGTTAAAAGACAAACTCGAACACCCCGAAGCTTTCGATGAAATTATTACCAAAAGCGGTTCAATGCGTGCAATATTTAAGTATATTGAAGCAATAGCAAAATCACCCCAGCCAGTTTTAATTACAGGAGAAACCGGTGTTGGTAAAGAAATGATTGCGCATGTAATCCATAAATTGAGCGGACGCAAAGGCGAGCTTGTCCCATTGAATGTTGCGGGAGTTGACGATAATCTTTTTTCCGATACGCTTTTCGGACATAAAAAAGGTGCGTTTACAGGCGCCGAGCAGGATAGAAAAGGATTAATTGAACAGGCAGAAAAAGGAACTCTGTTTTTGGACGAAATCGGCGACCTGAGTATGGAGTCTCAGGTAAAATTATTAAGACTAATTCAGGAAGGTAAATATTTTCCATTAGGCTCCGACTTGGTAAAACTCGCCGATGTGAGAATAATCTGCGCTACAAATGCAGACATTGACAAAATGAAAGAAGAAAATAAATTCCGAAAAGATTTATATTACAGATTACAAACCCACCAGATTACAATTCCTCCTCTACGAGAAAGAAAAAGCGATATCCCTTTTTTAATAAATCATTTCCTTGAAAAAGCGGCTTTACAACTAAACAAAAAGAAACCCACTCCACCCAAAGAATTGTTTACGCTGCTTTCGAGCTATAACTTCCCCGGCAATATCCGTGAATTGGAAGGAATTATTTTTGATGCAGTCAGCATTCACCGCTCAGGAATTCTCTCGCTGGAATCGATCCGTGAAAAAATATTTTCTAAGATGAAAAACAAAGATTTCGTTAAACACGATGTATCCGATCAGCAGGGAAAAATATTCTTCAGCGAAGAGCTTCCAACCCTTGATGAAGCCGAAGAAGCACTAATTAACGAAGCATTAAAAAGAGCCGATAACAACCAAACTATCGCTGCGGAACTTCTCGGAATTAGCAGACGCGCACTCAATAACAGATTGAGCAGGAGAAAATAAACTTACGACAAACTGCTAATTTCCCAATAAGACAGGGACTAAAGAACTTTACTGAAGTTTAACCTACATCTTAGTATTCAGTGAAAGAGGTGCGGCTAGGGAAGATTGCGGATCTTTTTCTAAGTTATATACTTACCTTACGCAGAATTTATTTTTATAATTTAACAGTTGAAAATTACACTCAAACAAAATCAATGGTATTGTTGAGATAGTATCAGATAGTTACCAGAAGAGTTTAGTGATCATAAATAAACCCAAATTATGCAATAAGATTCGAAACTTGTGAGGTTGACCAAAAAGCAAGAATCAATAAAATAATTCGTAAAACCTGTGCTGAGTTTACGAAGCATCGGCGCAATTAGCGGCTATTGTTCTATAAAAAAATTACTTTTTGGTTAATTCCATAAAATTGTTTATTTCTGAACAAATTTCCGAATCATTTTCCTAAAATTTCACTTGTTCCTTATTTGTTAAGTTGACGCCTCTATGCGACAAAGTCGGGGGAAAGATTATCAAGGTAGAAAAAGCAAGAATAAAGTAAAGAAGAGAATCTGTTAAATAAACAAAGGTAAATAGAGAACGAATGTAGACGAGTTACAAGCCAATGAGCAAAACATAATTTTCTAATGCATAATTTAGCATCAATAATGTTCATTTTGACCTTGTCTATAAAGAACAAGATCTTAATAATATAATTCTATTTCTCTTGTTAAACTTTTGTTAAATAAAAATAGTCTAATCCAAGAAATTAATAACTTTAGAAGGCGAATAAGTGTATGACAATAAATAAACTTTTTTGGCTCTAAGCGTCTTTTTTGGGGGGAATAATATCTCCTTTGCCCAACATGACAATGTTTTTGGTGTACATGTTACAGAACTTCTCAATGTTAATGTCCCCCTTATTACATTGGAAAAGGTAGCAGGAATGCTTGACTCTGCTGATATCCGCTGGATGCGAATCAATATTGCCTGGTTGGATGTTGAACCAAGCCATGGACAATGGAATTGGGGCGACCTTGAAACAAGATTATCTATTCTGCGCTCACATAATATTAATATTCTTTGCATACTGTATAAAATTCCTGCGTGGGCATCTTCAGCGCCACCCGGGACAGATCCGTCACTTGTTCCATATTATGTCCCAATAGATACATTGGATTGGATAACGTATGTAGATTCAACCCTGCGTAAATTCAAAAATTATATCTCACACTGGGAGATTTGGAATGAACCTGACGGTGGCTTCATGTATGTACCAGTACAAGGGACGAAACACCTTCGTTATGTTGAGCTTCTCCGTTCTGCCTATCGAACTATTAAACAAAGGGATGCACAAGCTAAGGTGGTATTTGCAGGGTTGACTTCACAAATTGGACAGTTTCCAAAAAGTCTTTTTATTGATAGTGTGATGGCACACGGTGCAGCAAATTATTTTGATATTATGAATGTGCATTTCTATCGGTATGAAGACACACCAATTCAAAAAGTGAATAGTGTGCTGGTGCAATATAACAAATCTGCACCCATTTGGGTAACGGAAACCAACAACTGGCGTTCATTACTGCCTAATAATACAGAACAGCGGAGTGCAGATTCACTCCAACCATGGCTAAATCATCTTCGTTCACTTGGTCCGGAAAAAGTATTCTGGTTCAGCCTTACAAACTTTTACGGCTGGGGTTCACCAGATTCGATTGTATGGGGGTTATTCAATAGGTCGGATTACACACCAACAACTGTTTATTCGGCATACAAGGAATACATTGCAACCATGACGAGCGTATCTGAGGAGAATTCCTCTACGACTTCAGAATTTATTCTCCGCCAGAACTACCCTAACCCGTTCAATCCGAGTACAGTGATCAGTTTCCAGTTGCCGGTGAGCAGTCACGTGACGCTGAAAGTCTTTGACGTGCTTGGTAGAGAAGTAGCAACGCTAGTGGAGGGTGAGATGGCAGAGGGGAACCATGAGGTGACGTTCGCACCGCGTGATTTGGCCGGAGGGATTTATTTCTACCAACTCACCGCGGGGAATTTTTCGCAAACACGCAAAG
>DYLN01000085.1 GCA_020722085.1 Melioribacter roseus | reverse complement strand
GGATGAAAACGTTGTACATAGAAGCTGACCATTTTTCAATCCTTATTATTTGCCATCCGTTAAAATTATTCTATGAGATAATTGCTATTAAAAGTCATAACTTTATTGTTTAAGACGGCGCAGTAAGTAAATCACTATTTTAAGCTGTAAGCTCCGATTTTTCCCTCTCTATCTACAGTCAGGTAAGCAACCTGAATATCTTCGTTTTTCTTGTTCAACCCAGAGTGTCCATTAGGAAAATTCATCAATAACATATTAGTAACTTAACTTGTTAAATGATAAGTATTAAATCCCGACTTAGATTTTCTTGGGCTTGAGGTTATCCATACCTTCGGTAAAAGATTTTCTTACTGTTATATTGTGCTCAAGCCCTTAGAAAATCTTAGTCGATTTGTCATTAGTGTTTTTCTAATGACAAATTTGGGTTCAATTTGTAAACTCGTTTAATTGCGATTTCACATGCTTCCTGCGGTGCATAGCCCTCTCTTATTTTTTCAACTATCAAAAAACTGTCGACTGTACGCATTACCTATTCACCGTTTCCGGTTGATATAGATAAATTTTGTTTGAATATTATTAGTTTCTAAACTTTTTTGTCTAAATCAAATTTTAGTCGGTTGATAGTGTTTGGAAATATATATCAGCTATAGCTATTTGAGCGGTTTATAATAAATTCTGCTGAATAGAAATCTATTTCATCATCAATATCAATAGAATTTGTTTTTTCCATAACGTAACCCACGGTTTCTGATGTTACGAATTTTTTCTTTTCAAGTAACTCGCGTGTTCTTGATATGTAAATAGCCCCGTTTAGCGCATAAATCTTTTGTAAGTCTTGTCTTCGGGAAACAAATTTATCCGGGAAAAGAGCGGTCAATTTTTCTTCGGCATTTATTTCGTACATCCAATAAGGATGCTTTACAACTTCGGTGACACTAACACATGAAGCAGCATTATTTAATATACATTTTTCAATACAACCGTCAATATCATCAACTTTACGAAGCGGCGAAGTTGGTTGGAGTAAGCACACATAATCATATTTTTCTGGCAATGCATTGATAGCATGAATAACAGGTTCAACAGCGTCGGTATCATCCTCCGACAATTCTTTCGGTCTTACGAAGGGAACCTCACATCCCCATTTTTTTGCAATATTTATTATTTCTTTATCTTCGGAAGATAAAATTAATCTGTCGATATATTTTGATTTTTTTGCTTCTTCTATTGTCCATGCTATTAGCGGCTTGCCTGCCAACAATTTTATATTCTTTCGCGGTATGCCTTTACTTCCGCCTCTCGCCGGAATAATTGCCACAACGGATTTTTCTGAAATCATAACCTAAATTTTTCTATTGCTTTTCTGTATTCAACCCACTCGCCAGTATCTATCCACGAGTTTTCGCTTATCGGGTATATTCCAATTTTGTGAGTTGTTTTTATTTTATCTATTAAATGAGTGATATGAAAGAATTCATTTTGAGGAATATATTTTAATACCGCTGGGTTCAATAGGTACATACCTGTATTAACAAGGAAATCATATTCGGGCTTTTCCTTGATGTTAACCAGCTTACCGCCGTTTTCAATTTCACATACACCGTAAGGTATATTGTAATGCTTCAACGATGTAACAATTGTAATGTCGTTTTGTTGTTCTTTGTGATGTTTAAGTAAGTCAGAATAATCGGCTTCAATAATTATATCGCAATTTGTAAGAATTATCGTTTTTTCAATTTTGTTTTCCAATTGTTTTAGTGTTCCAACAGTGCCAAGCGGTTTTTCTTCATAAAGATACGTTAAGTCGTATTCTGGATTCACCTCTTCAAAATATGATTTTATTATCTTAGCTTTGTGGTTGATTGATACAAAGAATCGATTGATTTGATACTCGGAAAACTTATCAATTATTATTTCAAGTATTGTTTTTTCACCAATGGGAATCAATGGTTTCGGCAATACCCTTGTAAAAGGGTCAAGGCGTGTTCCACTACCGCCAGCCATAATAACTATTTCTGCGTCTAGTTTGTCTTTTGTTTTTCGAATAATTTTATTGCCAAACAGTTTATCCCAAACCAGGAATTCCACTATTTCATTTTTTTGGTTAACAACAGGAACGTATTCAATTTTTCTTTTAAGTATTTCGTCCTTTACTTTTTCCAGGTTATAATTGGTGGTAACAAAATATGTTCTTTTGAAGCATACCGTCTCGACCTCGGCATTTAAGGAACCATCTTTAAGGATCCACCTTCTTATGTCGCCATCTGTAAGGGAACCGATCAATTTATTGTTTTCTTCGACCACAAAAAGAATTTTCTCTGCAGTTTTATCTAATTGTCTCAATGCTTCGGTGACACGAGCAGATTTATCGATTAATATACTTGAAAACTCTTCTATCATATTAAAATTGTTTTAAGTCGTAAAATTCTTTTTTTAGTAATTTATCAAAATTAATTTGTAAGAGTTTGTTTTTTATTTTCTTAGCCGCATTTCCATTGCCGTAGTAATTAGTGTTATTTCTGCAGATCGACTTGAACTTATCTCCGATGCCAATTTTTATGCTTTTTATAATTTTATCTGTCTTGGGTTCACATTGTATTATACTCTCGGAAAATATTCTGCCCCTTTGACGATCGCCAATATTAACCGTGGGTTTCTTAAAAATTGGCATTTCAATAATACCGCTGGAAGAGTTTCCAATCATCATTTCAGAATGTTTTAATGCCGACAGGTATAATAATTGTCCTAATGAATCAAAAAGAATTGCGCGCCGAGCATTTTTTTTAACGTAGTCTTCAATGAGTTTAATAATAAGTCTTCCTTCGTGATCTGCATTTGGTTTAGTAAAAATTATGTTGTAATCGGTAAATGCATTCAGTGCGTTTAAAAGCTGATTCATCTGCTGGCCGGCAGAATGATTTTCTAAAGTAACGGGATGATATGTTACTACGAAGTATGGTTTATCTAGTTTGAAAGAAATTGCCTTTTCTAGTTCCCTTTTTGAAAGCAGTTTCATTTTCATAATATTGTCTATACCTAAGGCTCCGACATTAAATACATTTTTAGGGTTTTCGCCTAATTGGATAATCCTATTTCTATATTCCTCTGTACTTGTAAAATGCAAATGAGCCATTTTAGTGATAGAATGCCGGAAAGCGTTGTCGTAAGCACCGAAAGTAAGTTCGCCTCCATGAATATGAGCGACTGGAATTCTTAAAACCAATGCCGAAGCTACTGCACTGAATAATTCAAATCTATCGCCAAGACCGATTAGTAAGTCGGGTTTAAGTCTCTCAAGAGTTTCAGAAAATGAGATCATTCCCAATCCCATTGCTTTTGCTACACCAATGGATGAATCGGAAGAAAGCAATATCTCAATTTTTTCGAACTGGACGATGCCGTTTATTTCAATCTCATTTATTGTCATGCCAAATTCAGGAGAGAGATGCATACCCGTAACGAGAAGTTGCAACTGAAAAGCCTTTTCTGTTTTCAGTTCATCAATAAGTGGTTTGAGTAGACCATACTCAGCTCTCGTTCCCGTCAATATGCAAATTTTTCTTTTTTTCATATTTCAATCAATTCATCTTCATTAAAATCATGCAAGGCAATTTTACCGATTACTAAATCCCATAGCATTGGTGAAATACCGTTACCGGGTCTTTTGACAGTAATATTCTCTTCTGTAAATTTTTCACCTTTGTGGATTTTTCTTTTAGCTACCAAACTCTTTCTGGCAACAGATTTATTTTTAAGCTCTGAAGAAGAGGGTTCTTTAATGCCGGTGCCTAATACTTTTTCTGTGATTCTAATTGAGTCAACCATCTGCTTAAATTCACGAGGCTCAAGGGAAGTTTTATGATCCGGTCCTATCATATTTTTATCTAAGGTCACGTGTTTTTCAATGACTTCTGCTCCTAGGGCAACTGCTGCAATTGGTACCTCAATTCCCAGCGTATGATCGGAATAACCAATCCTAACATTAAAAGCATGTTTGATTGTTAACATCGCCTTTAAGTTTACATCTTCAAATGGTGTCGGATATTCTGTATTGCAATGAAGTACTATTATCTTTTCTTTTTCAGTGCCGCTTTTAATTAAAACATTGAGAGCACTTTCAATTTCACCAAGATTTGCCATGCCGGTAGATAAGATTATGCTTTTATTAAGCTTGCCGATGTTCCTTAAGTACGGCATGTTAATAATTTCCCCCGAAGGAATCTTAAAAGTATCAAGTCCGAGTTTATTTAATAAATCAATACTGTCTAAATCAAAAGGTGAAGATAAAAATGAAATTTTCTTTTCTTTGCAGTAGCTTATAAGTTTTCTGTGATCATCGAGATTTAGCTCAAGTTTCTTAATCATTTGATATTGGGACTCACCTGAACCGGTGGTTTTTTTCTGGTATTCAGCTTTATCGGCATTTCTAGAAACAAGTGTATCGGCTTTGAAAGATTGGAATTTTATCGCATCTGCTCCCGAATCTTTGGCGGCGTCAACTAACCTGTAAGCTAAATCTATTGAACCGTTGTGATTAACACCGGCTTCGGCAATTATAAAGACCTTCTTTTTCATCTCTAATGTTCCCTAATCAACACAGCAGGAACTCCCCTATAAATACCGGGTTGACTTATATCTTTTTGAACAGAACTGCCTGCTGATACTAAAGTATTATCGACAATTGATTTGTTTTGTATAACATTTGCGCCGCTTCCGATTAAAACATTATTGCCAATTTTAACTTCACCGCATAGTGTAACACCCGGTGCGATATGTGTAAAGGAACCTATCTGACAGTCGTGATCAATAGACGATTTTGTATTTATTATTGAAAATTCTCCTATCCTGCTCCCACTGTTAATTATAACACCATCCATAACCACAGTGCCTTTTCCAATTTGAACATCTTCATTTATCAAAGCACCAGGTGAAATTATAGCAGGGAAACGAAATCCTATTCGTGCGAGAAATTTTACAATATCTTTCCTCTTATCAGAAAACTTTATTTGCCCTACACCGATTGCAGCATTTGTTACGCCGTTTTTAAAAAGTGCTTCTAATTGGGTATCGTCCCCAAGATAAGGAATTTTAAGCAGCGGAGTTTTATTTTGATTGTCAGTAAATCCCACTATTTCATAATTACCAAGTTTCTTTAAAATTGAGATAATAACTTTTGCATGCCCCCCGCCGCCAATAACAACTATTTTTTCCATTATCATTTTTTTATAAATGAAGGAGTATGAGAAATAGGTAATTTTTCTATCCTACTACTTCCGAAATATTCATCTATAGCTCTCGTTTCTCCTGCAACAGTGGCATAATCGTCAAAAACAAGAATACCACCTTTTACAACTTTTTCAAATAAATATTCGAGTATAATTTTAGTGGGTTCATAAATATCTACATCAATATGCAGTAATGCTATTTTCAATTCTTTATGTGTTTCAACATATTCAGGTATGCTTTTTTTAATATCGCCTTCAATAAGTTCATAATTAGAGAATTCTTTATAAGCAAAGACCTTTTCAAGTTCTGTTTTTGGAATACCTGAACCGCCGGCATTTTCAAATTTATTTATAAAATCAATATCGTTTTTATCTCCACTAACGGGAAACTTACCGAATATATCAAATCCTATAATTTTTCTTGAGTAAGGATTCTCAAGCATATCTCTGAAAGTCATAAATCTAATAATCGAAGCGCCTTTATAAACACCGCATTCTACAATTTGCCCGGGTAAATTAGTTATCATTTTATATAATTCATACTGTGCTATTATTTTTGATAAACGGGTTTTATGGCTTGTCAGATAAAATCAATTTTCATAATCAAATTGTTTATCAGTTTCGTAGCAACCAAGTCTGGTTGCTAAATTGAAAAGTTTTTGTGTCATACTCTTTTAAGAGTTATTTAAAAATAATTGCTGTTATAAAATTTTTAACACTATGTTCAAGAATTATAAGTGTTTCTAAACCCACTTGGTATATTAACGCATCTTTCTTCAAGCCATTGTGCATTATCCAAAGTACCTCTTTGACAATTCTTGTACATTTCCAGTTTGTTCATTAACCGCCAAATCGGTCTAGTCATTACTCCGTTTGAATTTGTTTCTTCTAGAAATTCATCTCTTTGATTTCTATCTGCAAATCTAATACAATTGAGCCAGTAATTTGAACGGGAGTTTATCGGTTCACAAACAAATTCAATATTGGTTTCTTTAAAGAAATCCGAGTACAACTCTGCGGTATTTCTTTTGTTTGAAATAATTTTATCAAAATATTCCATTTGAGCAACACCAATGGCTGCTGTAATATTTGTCATGCGGTAGTTATAACCGATCTCATCGTGGATATATTCCCACCTATGAGGTACCTTAGCCGTCGTTGTTATATGTTTAACTTTTTCGGCAAACTTTTCATTATCGGTTATAATCATTCCTCCTCCACCGGTAGTAATAGACTTGTTTCCGTTGTAGCTGATGATCCCAGCTAAGCCAAAGGTGCCAGTATGTTTATTTTTGAAAAAAGAACCAAGAGATTCAGCTGAATCTTCTATCACGGGAATATTGTAGTGATTTCCAATTTCAACAATTTCATCAATGTAGCAGGGAAAACCAAAGGTGTGCACAGGGACAATAGCCGAAATGGAATTACCGGTTGATAGATTAAATGTTTTTCGGGTTGTTCGATCATATTTTACATTTTTTGAAAGCCAATCTTTAAGTTTTTCGGGGGACATTCCCATTGTAGCGGTATCGACATCTACAAACACCGGCTTAGCACCGCAATGGGATATTGCATTGACCGTTGCAACGAAGGTTAGAGGTTGTGTAATTACTTCATCGTTGGGTTTTACACCCGAGACCTGAAGAGCAATTTGTAAAGCTGCGGTTCCATTAACAATTGCAATTGCATATTTACTTTCTGTATACTTAGCAGTCATTTCTTCAAACTTCGTAACATACTTGCCCACATAAGATACAAAGGTAGTATCGATGCAATCATTTATGTATTGTTTTTCGTTTCCTAAAAAGACGGGTTCATGTAAAATTACTGGATCTTTCCCCCCATATAATTTTTTAATAAAATCAATGACGTCTTTGTACATAGTCGCTTATATGTTTTTATAATTTTTTGAATACGGATCCGAAATAATGCCGTCCTTAATTATTTTGTGAATTTCTTTTAAACCATCGGGGACAGTTTTGGTAATACTGAAGCCGAGTTCATTTTTAATTTTTGAAAAGTCTACTTTATAATCGCGAGGGTCTTCGTCTTTGTGTATATATTTAATTTTTGCGTATGGAACAATTTTCAAAATCTCTTCGGCAATCATTTTCTTTTGATAATTTTCATTTGTATCTCCTACTCCAAAGACATTTTGCCTTACCTTACTAGCGGTTGGTGTTTCTAATACTGTAATGCACGAGCGGGCTAAATCTTCAACATGGCAGTAAGGTCTCCAGAACTGTTCACCAAAAATTTTAAGTTCATTTCCTAATGTGACCTCTCTAATAAATTCATTTACCGTAAGATCAAAACGCATTCTAGGGGATAAACCGTATACAGTTGAAAATCTTAATGCAGTCGGAATAAACGAATCTCTTACCTTGCTTTCCAAAATATAATTTTCAAATTTTACTTTCAATTCCGCATAAAGAGAAACAGGGCGTAGATCAGATTCTTCGTTAAGATAATCACCCCCTTCCATTTTCCCATAATTACTACACGTAGATGCAAATATAAAATGTTCTATCTGGGGATTTTCATTGCAGCAATCGAATAAATATTTTGAAGCACCCCAGTTTATTTCGCGGGCTAATTCCGGTTGTTTAGAGCATGCAGGGTCTCCAACAATTGCCGCAAGGTGTACGACATCGTTTACTTCTTTGAGTGTTTGTTGAACAGTTTGTCTATCTCTAATGTCACCTTTAGTAAATTCGAAGCGTGGATGATTGTATATTCCTATAAGCGACTCGCCGCCAAAAAAAAGTGCGTCTAACCCCTTAACACGATAACCTTTATTGAGTAGTTGTCTTACCAACACACTCCCTATATAACCGGCAGCACCGGTAACCAAAATTGTTTTGCCGTTCATGTTTTCCAAAATTTTACATGAACAAATTTAGAAAAATTATTTGTATGTTTTGTGCAGGGAATTAGGAAGTTAACACATTTATAATTACAGCACCATTGTTATGTAACGTAAAAATGCGTTGTAAGTAGTGCTAAGTCCGCATTTTATGCATACGGCTAATCGGTAATTTTAATTCTTACAAAAGCGTCAATATAACTTTTTTCGCTGGCATTATAGATTTTAGAACCTATAGAGTCGCTATAAGCTTTTAGTACAAAGTAGCCTTTGAAAGCAAGGTATAGAGTTCTAAAAACATCATGTATAAAATGTGGTTTACCGTCAAGTTGAAGCATAGGGACTACTACTGGGCTGTTTTCATAGAAATGCTGGTGATTCACGGATACTTCATTATTGTCGTTTACTTTTATTATTTCGTGCCACGAATGATCGGCACCGAATAAATAGATTTTTTTAAACCCCATGTTAAGGGCTAAAAATATACTTGGAATCAATACATTATGAGGTCTTGGCATACCGAGGTTTAATTTAAAAAATAAGTTTGAAACAGATTGAAATCCTTCTACTGGTGTGGAGTTGAAGTAAACAATTTTTATGTTTTTGTTAGAGTCAAATCTATTTTTTACAACTGAAGTTTTACGTGCACCTTGTGGAAGAAAAAGAATGAGCGGCCATGAAGTTTTGTTAAGTATCGTTTCGTAGGTTTTATCCCGCAATTCTTTAAGAGAGTCGCTGGTATTTTCTATGAAAAATTGAGGTGCAACTATAACATAATAAGAAGGTTTCAGCTTCTCAAAGTATTCCGTAGAACAGAAATGATTTACGACAATTATCTTTTTGTTCCCGGATAACAAAAAATCCATTTTTTCTTTCAACGTTATGTTGAGAGACGGACCATTAGCCAGTATTAAACAGTCTTTAGATGGGTCCTCACGCGGCAGTTTAACTATATATTTAGATAATATTATGATCTTCAAAAACGAAAAAAAGCTTTGAAATAATTTTGTAAGGAATTCTTGGATTTTTTTCATTCTACTAATCACTCTTTTTGAAATAGCCTATCAAAATATACCAACGGTTCATAATTAAGTAAAACGCTTTGGAAAATTGAAATCGCAAGATAAACTGAAATGATAAAACTATTGCAGCAGCCAACTTTATCTTATACTCAATAATTTTTTTGCAATGTTCTACAACACCCGCATTTTTTAAACGGATTCTTTCACTTTGTCCGACAACCATCGAGAGTTTTTTTATGAATAGTGGGGTTAATCTGTAGTCATCCACATAATGTAAAACATTTACCGTGGGCACGTACAAAACATTCCCTGCAGACGGGACAAGCTTATTGTATTTGCGGATTTCGTAAAAAATGTATTTGTCATCACTTCGGATTTTTAAGTCGGTGTTAAACATTCCCACTTCCATGAGTAATTGTTTTCTAAAAATCATATTACAGCCGGCGGGGTACTTGTTTTTAGGAAATTGTCTTATTTGTTCGCCGTAGTCAACTTTGGAAACAAGACCCCACAGATATTTCGAAAGCCATTCAGGCTCGCTTTTGTTATAAACAGGGGTTACTTTCCCGCCGATAGCGTCAATAGTTTTATTTTGTTCAAAAAAATTCACTGCATTTTTTAAATAGTCCTCGTCGGCAATTGCATCATCGTCTATAAAAGCAATTAATTCACCGGTTGATTCCTTGATGCCTTTATTACGGGCGAATGAAAGTCCTTGACTCCTTTCAATAACGTACTTTATATTTTTTTCTTTGTGTGTCTCAGTAAATTCAAGACAAATTTTTTCTGTGCTGTCTGTTGAGTTGTTATTAACAATAACTATTTCATACTCGCTTGAAGGTAGAGTTTGGTTTATAAGCGAGCTTAGAGCCTGGAGAATATAATTTTCTCTATTATACGTACAGACTACAGCCGATATTTTTATATTCAGGCTCATTTCGATTTCCTCGTCAACAACGTTTCCAAAACGTTTTTCAGTTTTACTTCTTTTCCTTTCCTGAATAATTTGGAAATTGTTTCCAGTTCAATCTTTTCGTAAAAATTGAACAGATGTAAAATAAAAGGAAATAGCAGAACAATTGTTAATTTAATAAAGAGGGATAGAGCAAGGATATTTGTTTCTATTAGTCTTGAAACGAAAAAAATGAAAGAAGCTAGCAATAAAATTGTTAAAAGTTTTCTGTTCTCGTATTCAATTTTATAATATTTATCCGAAATAATTTTTGTGGCAAAATGAAAAATGACAAATGCAATTAATGTATTATATGCCGCTGCTGGCATTCCATATATGGGGATGAAAATAAAGTTTAAGCCGATGTTTAATATTGCTGAGAAGATTGTAAGAACAGCAATATATTTAGTTTGTTTCGTTAAAAACATTCCAAGTGATGCGTAATTTCTTGTTGCACTAAATATATATGATAAAACAATTATTGGCACAATTTGATATGCCGGCCAAAAGTCAGTGTTCTTGGAAAGTAATGTAATTATTTCTTTACTGAATAGAGAAATCGTCAGACCACCCCAAGTAATGACGAAGCAAAGGTAAGTCATAAGTTTTTTATAATAACGAGCATCGCCTTCCCGCCCAAACATTTTTGTCGCTGCAGGCAGCAGTGTCAAATTGAAAGGCATAATCATAAACATGTTTACAACCCCTGCAATTCTGTAGCCGAGGTCGTAAATGCCGACTGTTTTGGTATTTGTGAAATAATTTAAAATGTAGCGGTCGCTTACATTTAGTAACTGGATGCCGATTGCACTAAATATCAGCGGAATACCAAATTTTGTAGATTGACTCAGTAACTGTCTATCAAACTTAAACTCAATTTCTTTGATTAGAACTGGTGCTGGAATAAAGAAAGAAACAATCTCTGCAATTAAGTAAGCATAAAATATTCCAAAGACGCCGAGCTTCATAAAGCCAACCATTAAAACTACCAGCAGAAGAGTAAGGATTATTTTTGTCACCGAAGTTATACTATAAAAAGTTGACCTCTGATCTGCGCGTAGTTTATTTAAGATCACGTTATTTATTACTCTGAGAAATATAACGGCAACTATAAGATTGAAATATGGATGGAAGATACTTTCCGGATCAATAATGGAAAACAATTGATGACCTGAAAAAATTAAAATGAGAGCAATTATAAAATTTACAACAAAAACGTAAATAAGAATTGTGAAAAAAACAGATTTTTCTTTTCCTTTATATTCCTGTGAATTGCTGAAAACCAGTATTGAATTCGCCTGCCCGAGCGAGAAAATTTCGACCAGAATGAAAATGGTGATCTCCAATATTCCGTAAACGCCGAAATCGGAAGCAGAGAGAACATTTAAATACAAAGGCAATGTAATTACACCGATTCCTTTATATGCGATTCCAGGAATACTGTAAACAGCGGTGTGTTTTACAAAACTCTTAATTCTATCGTACATAAGTTTTTATTTCATGCTGGACTGTTGTTCACGTTCTTCTTTCCTATGTAAAAACACTATACCGACAAGTAAGCCAATCAGGAGTAAATTTAGAATAAGGGAAGTATATTTCCCTACATAAAAACTCTCCGGCTTATAAACGAATTCTATTTTGTGTGTTCCTTTCGGTACAACAATTCCCCTAAAACCGTGATTGGTTTTATAAATTTCTGTTTCGATTCCGTCAATAAATGCTTTCCAGCCGTTGGGATAGTAAGTATCACCTAAAAACAAAAAATTATTTCCTGATGCTTTCGCTTCAATTTCGATTTGCGATTCTCCGTAGCTGGTAATTTTCACAAAAGCCGTGGAATCCGGCTTGTCTATTTTAGGTGCATCGCTTTCGAGAAAGGCAACTCTTTTCGGGTCAAACGAATTATTTTTTACCATGTTCAAAATTTCGAGCATAGGTCTGAAAGAAACGGAATCTACAAAATAAGCACGCGGCAGAGCATTGTTATTTTTGTAAACAAATGTATGCTCTGATGAAAATATTTCTTCCAAACCCGGCAGGTTAACCGGATCATCAAATGCCAGGTATTTAACGTTCAACATGCGCCAAAGAGTTGGGTTTGCCGGTCCGGCAATATCCATAAAATCTTGATATGTTCTCGGCTTAACGGCAGAGTAACCATAAAAATCCTGCTCGAGGAAATAAACATTGAAATTGGAATTCTGCGCTACCGTACCGAGACCTTCTTTTTTCAAATTCAAAATTCTGTGCGGCTTGTTATCTTTTTGTTCCTTAATTGCTTTTATGTAATCCGGCTCGGTGAATGCCTGATCGAAGTCTGCTCTGTTAACATATTCCGCGCCGCGGCTGCCTACTCTGAGCAAATCGAAGAGAACAAAAATTAAGATAAACAAAACAAGTGAATCGGCGCTGAATTTATTTTTTAAGTAGGCTAATGCAACTGAAAATGTCAAAGCAACTAATGCTAATCCAATCATTAAATCGCCGGTAAATGTGTCAGCCAGAAAGCCGAAAATTTGCTGCAGTCTTTGTCCTTTTTCTCCCGCAGCCTGTATGTGCTGAATGTACCAATCCGAAATTGCTGATTGTAATAAAATGGAAATAATAAACAACGCACCGAAAATAAGTGCAGTGTTTCGTATCAATTTTTCTTTTGAAATGTCTCTTGTCCCGACACTCCTGTCGGGGTTTGTCTTTCTCATATCGATAATGCTCATAATTCCAAAGCCGGCAAGAATTGGAAAGACCATTTGAACAATCGATAGTATCATTGACGGCACTCTGAACTTATCGAAAAACGGCAGGTAGTAAAAAAGAAGATTAAAGAGAAGTGGAAAGTTTCTTCCGAACGAAACAATTAAATAAAGTACACTAATTAAAGTAAGATACTGAACAAAAGGATTTTTCCAGTTTGTAATTATGCCGAATAATGCAAGGAAGAAAATTACAATTCCCATGTACATTGGTACATCTACAAAAGGCATTTGACCGAAGTACGTATTTATCTCAACCGGCTGATTGTTGGAAAGTTCTCCTTTGTATGTCATTCTTCCTGAGCCGTAATAAGAAGGAACAAGGAAAGTCATCATTTCACCCGGAGAGAAAGACCAGTTGGTGGCATATTCGTAAAAATCAGACTTGTCCCGCTTGTGGGGGCTGCTTTTTTCTTTTGATTCGGTTTGTTCTTCAATCAGACTTTTAGTCCCACGCGTGGAATATTTATTGTACTGCCAAAGCTGTGCGTAGCTGTCCAATGAAAGAAGCATTGCAATTAAAGTGGCGGCAGCAAAAACGCCGGCAGATTTTAAAGTCTGCTTTATCATTTGATTTTCTTTTTTAACCAGGCTTCGCACGAAGTAAAACAGATAAAAAATTCCTACTGAGAGGAATACGTAGTAAATAATTTGAACATGTGCACCGAGAACAAGCAGGTGCGTGAAAGCAATAGTCAGCAAAAAGTCGAAAAGACGGATTTTTTCATTGAAGCGCAGCAGCATCATTAAGATCAGAGGGAATGCTGCAAGGCTTATCATTTTTGTTACGTGTCCAATGAAAAGAAAAAGAAGAATGCCCGTACTGAACGATGTTGCCAATCCAACCAGCAATGAAAGAAGCAGAGAAGCTTTGCGGGAACGCATGAAGAAGAAGCTTGTTAGAGCAATTAAAATGAGATTGAAAACACTGGCAGAATATTCAAGAGAAAAAATTGCGCCGAATAAATATTTGCTGTAAGAATAAATTGCACCGATAAAATCCCACCATCTTAACTCAGTAGTAATTGCATAAGCCGGCATTCCGCAAAATATGTACGGATTCCAAAGCGAAAATCCCTCTCTATCTTTGTGAGCATACGAGGACAGACTTTTAATTGTTATTATATCTCCAGATTGGAAGGTTTGTCCGCCGAAAAAAATCGGCGAGAAGAAAACGAGAAATACAATCAAGATAACCGCTGCTCCTAACGGAATCTGGTACTTGGATGGAATTATTTTTTCAACGTCGAAATTTGCAAAGAAAGAATCGCTTTTCTTTATGTCGCTTTTTTTAACCGCTTTAACCATTTATGGACTCCTTTTAATTTTCATTTTTCCCTGAGGTGACCAAAAAGTAATAGTTTTTTAAAAAATAGAACACAGACACGCTAGGCTTAATCGATTCTTTTCGGTGTGAGCTTAGTTTAACATATTTGTTATTTATTCTATGCATTAATATACTCTATAATCTAATGGATGACACAGATTTTAACACTCGTGAGGGTGACTAAAAAGTAATGTTTTTTAATATATAAGCCGCGAATTCCACTAAT
>DYLN01000084.1:1182-14422 GCA_020722085.1 Melioribacter roseus | reverse complement strand
TATAGAAAAATTATATAGTACGGAAAATAAATTATGATCAAATGGAAACTCGAAAAGCGAAAGCTTTCCGAATTAAAGCCTTATAAAAAAAATCCTCGTAACATAACAGAGCAAGGACTAAAAGATTTAAAAAAAAGTATTGATAAGTTTGGACTTGCAGAACTAATCACAATCAATGTTGACAATACTATCATCGGGGGACATGCAAGATACCAAACATTAAAAGCAAGTGGAGTTAAAGAGTGTGATTGCTTAGTACCCGATAGAAAATTAAATGCAAAAGAAGTAGAAGAGCTGAATATAAGGCTTAACAAAAACATTGCAGGAGTTTTTGATTTTGATATTTTAGCAAATGAATTTGAAATACCTGATTTGCTGGAATGGGGATTTACAAAGGCAGAACTCGGGATAAGTGATATTGATATTGAAAAATTTTTTAGTGATGAACAGAACCCGATAATCCAAAAAAAACCAGAAAAAATCATCTGTCCTAAATGTGGAGAAGTGTTTGAAAAATAAATTTATATATAGCTGGTGCATTTAATCACACAGAATCTTGTAAATTATTATTTAATAAAGAAAATAATATGCAAATATATTTAGCTGGAGGAGGCTGTTATGTTAAAGATAAAACTTATTGGCTAAACCAAAAAGAAGAATTCTATAAACGCATAAATATTTTAGAATCATTCTACTATATAGAAGATTGGCAGATAGAACTAATACATAAATTCAAAAACTTTATGCTCGATTCAGGCGCTTTTACTTTTATGCAGAACAGAAACATTAACACAAACTTTGAGGAATATTCTAAAAAATATGCAGACTTCATAAAATTAAATAACATAGATCTATTCTTTGAAATGGATATTGATTTAATAGTCGGATATAAAGAGGTTAAAAGACTAAGAAGTTTAATTGAGAATAGAACGCAAAAGTTACCTATATGGGTAATGCAACAAGGGAGAACATTTAATGATTTTAAAGACGCGCTTAAAAAATATAATTATTTTGCAATCCCACTATCCGGGGCATCTGCGTACTCAAAGAATAGAAAAAAAATGATAGCCGAAATAAATTATTTGTGTGATATAGTACACAAAGAAGGCAAGAAAATTCACGGATTAGGATTTACAAAAGTTAATTTAAAAGACTACCGATTCGATTCAGTTGATTCAACAGCTTGGACTTACGGCAACAGAGGAAAATTTATATATGAGTTCAATGGCGAAACAATGATAACGCATAGTTTGATGTATAAGAACAATAAAATAAAGGCAAAGGAAACAGCAATACATAATTTTATGGAATGGGTTAAATGGAGCGAACATCTGGAGCGCACAAAACAAACTATATAAATCAGGAATGATAATGGCAGAAAGTAAAATCAAATGGAAACTCATCACTAAGAAAGTAAGTGAGTTAAAACCATATCACAAAAACCCGCGTAATATTACAGAGCAAGGCTTAAAAGATTTAAACAAAAGCATTGATAAGTTTGGACTTGCAGAACCAATTATAATAAATACTGATTTAGTTATTATAGGCGGACACGCTCGCTGGCAAACACTACAACAGCAAGGCGTGAAAGAATGTGATTGTTACATACCGAACAGAAAACTAAACTCAAAAGAAGTAGAAGAACTGAATATAAGGCTTAACAAAAACATTGCGGGCTTGTGGGATTTTGATATGCTTGCTAATGAGTTTGAATTAAATGAACTTTTAGAGTGGGGCTTTAATGAACGTGAACTTGGGGGGCTAAGCATTGAAAAAATAAATGAACTGGAAGAGTGGAAAGAAGCTAATATAGATGACTTTGAGATAGGTGATAAATTGCCAAAAATTGTAATTACATTTAAGACTTTAAAGAAAAGAGAAAAATTTGCAAAAGATTTAGGTTTAGAAATAACACATAAACAAGCTGGCACATGGTCGGTGACTCTATAAAATATCCAATCTATATAGTTTCAAAGGGTAGGTGGGAAAACCCTATAACGGCAAAATATTTTTTAAAAGAGAACATTCCATTTAAGATAGCAGTAGAACCTCAAGAATTTGAAAACTACAAAAAAACAATCCCAGAAAAAAACATATTAGTTTTGCCATTTAGCAATTTAGGGTTAGGAAGTTACCCTGCAAGAAACTATTGCTGGGAAAATTCAATTAAAAACGGATTTAAAAAGCATTGGTTATTTGATGATAATATCTATGGAATTGGAAAGTCTATCAAAGGTATAAGAAGAAAAAATAGCATCAAAGGGTTAGTGGCACTAAAAAACTCTGAAATATTTTTTGATAAATATACTAAACTTGCAATTGGTGGCTTTAATTATAGTTACTTTATCGGTCCTTGGGTAACAAAGCCCTTCAATACTAACGTCCATGTTTATAGTGGTATGTTAATAACAAATGAAATACCTTATAGGTGGAGATTAAAATATAACGAAGATGTTGATTTATGTTTACAAGCACTGAATGATGGGTGGAATACAATATTACTTAATATCTACTATATACGAAAAGTTTCAACAGTAGCAAAATTAAAAGGGGGGAACCAAACAGAATTATATAAAGGCAATGCACCAGAAAAAAAACTATTAAAAGCAAAATCACTTGAAGCAGTATGGCCACAATATGTTGAAACAAGAGTAAGATTTGGCAGAATACATCACTATGTAAACTGGAAGAAACATTTTAAACAACCACTAAAAAGAAATGAATAAACTAAAGAAAATATTTGAATTGATTCAAATAACCTATTACAGATTTAGGATTGACTTAAGAAAAATATTAAGCCGAAGATTGTAAGTTTAAAATAAAAAAACTTGCAACAAAGAAATGATATTACTTTTTTCGCACATAGAAAGTAAAAAGATTTTAGAAAACAAAGATAGTCGGAGGACTAAATGGCTGGAGAGCCAAAGACAAAGAATAAAGGTGGAAGACCGAGTAAGTTTGATGAAATTATTAAAAATAATATCGAATTAATAAAAAAATATTATCGTTTTGGGCTAACAGATAAACAAGTTGCAGATTTATTAGGGATTGCAGAAAAGACGTTAAATAATTATAAATCAGACGAACATTTTTTACAGTCCTTAAAAAAAGAGAAGCTATTTGCAGATATTGAAGTGATAAACTCGCTATACAAAAGAGCAATAGGTTATGAATATGATGAGGTATTTCAAGAGGGGGTGCCGACAAGAGATAAAAACGGCAACGAAAAAATGGCAATTAAGACTATAAAAAAAACAAGGAAACAAATTGCACCCGACCCTGTTGCAATTATTTATTGGTTGAGAAATAGGCAAGGGTGGAAAGATAAGATTGCAGAAGGTTATGACAATGAAAAAGAGACAATCCCAGAATTTGATAAAATGACAGATGCGGAACTTGACAAATACATTAAAGAAAACAAATGAACCGAGAAGAACGAATAAAACTTGCAAAGGCAGTTTATACAAAGCGGATTAGGAAAGAACAAAATCCGCTTAATTACTTTGAGCCAATCGATCATCCCGAATTACAACAAAAAAAATTCCTTGAAAGTAAAAAAAAAAACATTGCTGTGTTTGGCGGGAATAGAAGTGGGAAATCTTTATCAGGTGCAATAAAAGTAATTAATTATTGCAGAAACAATCCGAATACAGATTGCTGGGCCGCGACTTGGGCTGATATGTCAACACCAATTCAACAGGCAGAATATTACAAATGGATTCCAAAGAACAATGAAATAAGATTTGCAAAGTTTAGTGAGCAAAGGGGGTTCTTGCATAAGATTATTATTTTCAGTAACGGGAGCAAAATAAGATTCAAAACATACGAACAAGGATGGGAAAGTTATCAGGGCGCAAGTAAAAACATTATTCATTTAGATGAAGAGCCACCAGAAGAAATAGTGAAAGAGTGCAAAGCGAGGTTAATGGACAAGAACGGTATGCTTATTAGAACAATGACACCGCTTAACGGCATAACTTATACTTATGATGAAATTGTAGTCAATCCAAATCAGGATGAAGAAATAGAATTTTTTTACTTTAATAGCGAGTTTAATCCGCACATCAATTCTGAAGCAAGAGAAAGAATACTTAGCGGATATGCGGAAAAGGAAAGAGAAGTAAGAAGCAAGGGACATTTCTTAAATCTTACGAGCGGGCAAGTTTATTATAGCTTTGACAATGAGGCGAATATAGCAGAATGGGAATATAATCCACAGTTGCCATTAGAGGTTAGTTGTGATTTTAACGTCGGCTTGATGTACTGGCTTATCGGACAGCAAAGAGGAGACAAAGACTTTGAGTTTGATTATGTAGAATTGGAGAACCACGCTAATACTGATTTGATGTGTCAAATGTTAAAAAGCAAATATCCAGACCATAAACCAGACCAATGGATTTTTTACGGCGACATATCCGGAAGTAAAAGAGACCCTGCAACAAGTTTAAGCAGTTGGGCAATAATACAAAAACATTTTCCGCAGGCTTCAATCTTCTATCAGTCAATCAGAAATATAAAAGATAGAACAGACGCAGTAAACGGAAGGCTACACAACAAACAGGGAAGGTATTTGTTTATAAGTAATAAATTAGCAAGGCTTAAACTTGACTTAATGCGTGTTACTTGGGAAATACTGCTGAACAAAAATAAAGCGGGAATGCTGACGCACGCAAGTGATGCGTTGAGTTATAAAATATTTAAGAAATATCCATTATATGGGACTACAATTAGCAAAGGAGGTCATCAATTATGATACCCGAAACAATAGGGGTAGATTTGCTCAATCAGGCGTTCTATATGTTTAAAAGACAAAACGAAGCAGATAGACAGAAATTCTACATCAATATGAGCGCCTTTTATTTCAGAATAAAATCTGAAATGGAAAGAGTGATTAAAGAGGAGTTTTTAAGAAAACCTTTTTCAGGAAAGACACTTAATAAACTTTTCTTTTTTCACGATGATGTAATTGAAAAAATTATAAGTAGAAAAACAGCTGGCGTGCTATCAAATAATCCGAAAGTGATGTATAACGATAAAACAGATAAGGAGTTAGATGATTTTCTCTACTCAATAAACTTCTGGGAATCAATCAAAGAAGCATACAAACGGAGCAAGTATTTCAATTGCGTGTTACAGATGCCGGTATTTGATTATGAAGAAAAAGCAATAAGATTAGATTTATTACAAGGTGACACCTGCTCAGTCAATACCAAAAAAGATTACTTAAAAATTAGAGAGCTGTTAATCCCAAGACTTGATGAGAACCAGGAAATATACTACACGTTTTGGAGCGAAACCGAACACAAAACAATAAGACCAAATGGAGAAAACATTCCAATTAAAAACAATCCACAGAATAAGAACCCATACGGCAAAATACCTGTTAGCATTTTAAGAGATTCGATTGGTTGGGATTTTTGGGGCGAACCTAATATAGCCCTTTACACATACCAAATGCTACATACTTTGAAGATAAGTGATAATGAGAGAGGGGAATTTTATTATAAATTTCCGATTGCACTCGCAAAAAACTTAAAGATAACAGACCAAGATGAAATGTCACCCGGATATATTCTGAAACAGGAGAATATAAATCCAGATATAACAATGGCTTTAGAATATATTACATCAAATACAGACTGGAGTTCAATTAGAGAAAACGAAAAATCAAGGCGTGAGCAGTTTATGGTTAATCAAAAATTGCCGGCTTCAAGTGCCAGCGCTGATATAAAAGTACTGAGCGGGTATGCAAAAAACATTGATGAGATTGAACTTGTCGAATCAAGAGAAGGTGATAAAGCAAACCTAATGCGGTTTATCTATGATGCTATTGATATGACTTTAATGGTTGCAAAATATAATTCAAATCAAATGAAGGATTTTAAACTTGGTAAATATGACATAAATAATATTACTTTGCAGTTTCAAGAAATTAACAGTTATGAGAGCGAACAGGACAAATGGTTGCGACGTGAAAAGGAAAAACAGTATGGAATGAAAGATGAAATTGATTTTATTATGGAAGACGAGAACTGCTCAGAAGAGGAGGCAATAAGTATTTTGCAATCAAAACGTAAACGCAGGGCAATGCTTAATCTTGATGATAAAACAGTCAAACCAGTAACAACAGCAGATTTGTTTAGTAACTTAACAACAGCAGAGTAATGGCAAAGGGACGAATTACATTAGAGCAATTGCTTGAAAAGATAGACGCACAAGTAAAGACAAGAATAGAAAAAATCCTTACAAACTTAACTGATAAGCAACGGCTTGCTATAATTGAGAACCCAAAACTGTTAGATGACTTGTTAAAGGATATTGATGTTGATGAACTTGCTAAATATTATTTTGTTGAGTTTTCACAAATTGCGGGAAAAGTTATTAAAGATTATTCAGGTGTAATAAAGCAAACACAGAAGCAAAAAGTAAATATGTTTGTAAACAAATTACTTGAGCTTAAAACGGATATGCTGAGGCAGTTTGTAGAGGCAAATAAAACAGTTTTTAAGGAAAAAATAATTGAATTAATTATAAATGGTTCCGACAAAAAAATTATCAAAGAATACTTTGAAAAAACGCCATTCACGACAAGTCAAATCGGAACTTTAATCAACACATCCGAAAGTGATATAAGGCGTGCAACTGTTCTAAGTGCTTTTGAAGATAACAAAGAAATGAGATATAGCTATGAAGGCGGACTTATTCCAACGAGCAGCGATATTTGTACCTGGTTATATGAGAATCAGAAAGAAGAAGGCTACACTTTAGATGAAATACAGTCGGGTATTGAGACGCCATATGGAATAGTCGATTGGGGTGGCAGAGTCCCAAATTATAATTGTATCCATTTTTGGAGCCCGATATTAGAAATAAGAACAACAAGAGAAAATGGCAAAACAGAATAGCTTAAACACTGAGGAGATATTCAAAGGAATTAAAAAAGATTTCTGGCAACGGCTTGCAGAAAATATTAAGATTATGATAAGAAATGATATGATTGCAGGCGAGGTACAGGAATATACAGAACAAAAGAAAAAGACAAGTGGTGGGGCAAGGAATTATAGTGCTGGTTATAAAAAGTACAAAGCAAATTATATGAATCGATTTACAGATGGTAAAAAACTAAAATCAGTTTCAGGCAAATCAGTAGTCGATAGTAAAACAGACTCGGTTAATATGAGATTAACAGGACAAACCATTGCGGGGTTACATTTAGAACAGGTATTGACTAACGGAATCATAATGAGTTATCAAGAATCAGATGCAAAGAAGATTGAGGGCAACGCTGATATGGGCAGGATTATAACTACTCTAAATGAAAAGAATAGAGAGAAAACACTTAAACTTTATTCCGAAGCGCTTGATCGTTCGTTAAGAGAATGGGCAAAAAAAGAATTAGTAATTAGAGTTGGAAATTAAAAAACTTGACAATAAAAAATAAAATAACTTTTTTCGCGCTAAGAAATTATAAAATAACGAAAACGGTTAGAACTTAATAAATTATCAATCACAAAATCATTGGAGAATGATTATGTTTTTAAGAAACGGGTTGGAGAACCTTAGACAATATTTTAACAAAGAAGGGGATGGCAGCGGAGGCGGTCAAACAGAGCAGGAAAAGCACGATGCACATCTAAGGCAGGCAATAGCTGAAAGAGATGAGGCAAAGGCAAAAGCGAGAGAGATTGAAAAGAAGTTCGCAGAAGTAAACAACAAACTTCAAGAGATTGAAGACAAAAAAAAGATTGAAACTGGAGAGTTTCAAAAACTTGCAGAAGAGTACAAGGGTAAATACGAGAGTATTTTATCCGAACTCGAAACGTACAAAAAAGATTCGGAGGAATTAAAACAGTACAAAGAGACAAGAAAAAAAACATTGCTTGATTCTATTCCAGAAGATAAGAGGGATGAGTGGAAAGACACAGACCTTACAACTTTGGAGAAAGTTGTACCATTGTTTTTAAACAATGCAAATTTAGGAGTTGATGATGGCAAGACAGGAAAGAAGAGCGGTAAAATCGAAACAGCAGGGAAGTCTTATTCAGATTTCAACGTTAGCGAATTAGACGAGATTAAAAAACAAAATCCAAATGAATATGAGCGTCTATTTCGCGAAAGTAAAAAAATAGTAATTTAATTTTTTAATGGAGAAAAAAAATGACACAACTTCAATTAAGCGGTGTTAGTTATCAAAGTGAAAGTTTTGGAAGAGTATTAGCAGGAGTTTTTTCTCACAAGCTAAATCTTTTGAACAATATCATCACATTAGCTCCCGATGAAATAATTGCACCTGTAGAGGGCAGCTACGCGAGCGTTCCACAGTGGAATGCACTAAGCGGAGATGCTGATGTAATAAACACATCACTAACCACAACCATAAATGCGCCTTCACAATTTAAGCACAGAGCTGTTTGGGTTGAAAGAGAAAAGGCTTGGGGTGCAGAGGAAATTATAATGACAATTGCGGGCAGCCAATACGATGCAACGACAGCTATTGCTAATATGATAGGTGAATATTGGGCTAATCAAATCCACAATACAGGCATAAGCGTTATCACGGGTGCTTTTGCAGGCGCTTTAGCCTCGACTCACGTACTTGATGATTCCAGCGCAACAATAACAAAAGAAAAAGTTGCTGCTGCGAAACTTAAACTTGGTGATAATTCAGAGAAACTAAAATCAATCGTTATGAACTCTAAAGTTTATACCGACGCTTTAGTTACCAATATGATTGCCACAAACTTAGGTGATGCACTATTACAAACAGGTACGTTGGAAAAACTTCTGGGTATGAATGTATTTCAATCAGATAAACTTGCCCCGACTGCCTCTGTCTATCCCACAATTCTTGGTATGCCGGGCGGTATGCTTTACAAAACAAGACCAAGAAAGAACCACGCATTGAGTAATGCAAATAAATTTAATGTTGGGAACCTTGAAGTAGAACTTTACAGAAACTCAATAACAAACGGCGGTTATGATGCACTTATAACAAGACTAAGTTATACAGTGGTTATTCCTGGCGTTCAGTACGATGATACAGGCGGAGCAAATCCAACAGAAACAGTGCTTGCAACATCTACAAGTTGGACTAAGGTTCAGACAGATGACAAGTTGATTCCGTTGGTTATGTATAAATCACTCTAACAGATGCAGTTGTGGTTTGATTTCAATTTGTTCTTTGAGGATATTAAAAACAGCTTATAATGCGGGTTTAATATGCCCGCATTATAATAAAAAAACACACATAATATTTTGGAGAAAACAAAATGTCAAAGCAAAAAACAGAAGAAGTAATTACAGAATCAGTCAAGCCTTATAAAATAAATGATAGATTTAAGACGCAAGGGTTTGTAGGACACTTTGAAAAGTATGGTGGAGATTTGATAGTAATAAGCAAAGAATTGCGAGATACCGATATTGACCCAAAGACAGGGCAATATAGCAATTCAGTTGTTAAGTTTGAATCAAAAGTTTTTATCAATGGGAAAGAAAGAGAAACTTACGATTTGCCGGGTGATTTAGATATGAAAACTGTTTTTAGTTTAGGGCAGGCAAAAGTAATTGTGTTTGATGAACAGCAAGCAGCTGCTTATCGGGAGTATGCGAAGAAATTACATAGCGGGCAAATAAAATGATAAGAACGGGGATCACAAATGATTCCATTCTTGATTTATCACCGGCTTTACAGAATTACTATCCGCAAGGTCAGACCACATTCCAGGAGCAGATTGATGAAGCCTTGAGACAAATCATAAGGGAACTGAAAAAGAACCGTAAGGACATTAGGAAGTATTGCACTCCTCTTGAATTACAACCCTCTGTTAGTAAGTCGGCATCGTTTACTGGGAATGCAGTTGCAGATACTTTAGAACGGATGCTTTGGCAAGTTAAAGTCACAACCTATACTGATATTTGTGGATTTGTCTTATCGGGGTGTAATACAGAATTAGGGACTTATACAACGATTGGTACTTTGTCTTTCACAGGTAAAGGAACAAAATACTTAGTCTTTAATGATACTTTTAAATATTATAAAGTTACAATTACAACAGCAGTAGCCACGACATACGAATCATATCTAATTGAATCAAGCTTCTATCACGCACATTTATTCCTTAGCACGGCACTCGCTTATCGAACAGCTATAAAGAATGAAGGTGATAGAATGGATTACTTTAGCAAGATGTATGAACAGAAATATATGGATGAAATAACAACAATGGTAACGAGCTATGATGAAGATGAAAGTGGTACTATCACAGAAGGTGAAGTGGCAAAAACAACATCAGTTGAGCTTTTAAGATGAGTTGGAAAACTGATAAATCAGCTATTAAAGCAGTACTAACTAATTTAGGGTATACTGAAATAGCGAATGATGAAGATAATGAAACAAACCCTTTTGCACCTCATCAACACAAATATTTTAAGTTAAAAAAAGTTGGTTATGAAGGTTTAGGACTAACAAGTAACGCGGGAGCGTTTGGGCATATAGTTTTATTAGAGTGTTATTATATAAATAACGACGATAATAGTTTGGAATCCAATATAGACTTATTCACTTCAGTAGTGCAAGGCATTGTCGCGCTCGCAGGATTTCACGGTGAAATAAATACGGAGATAGAAGATATAAATGAACATCAAGTAAAAGGAATATTCAATTTTAATTACGGCTTTGAAACCTGTTAAAGGATGAAAATATTATGGAAAAAAAAACAATAATAAATGGGAAAACAGAAAAAATTTATGTAATAAATAAAACTGCTAATTATTTAGATCATAAGATTATTTTGGCTGGTATTGATGAACAGCGCACAAAAGAATTCAATGAAGGTAAAACAATAGAAGTTTCAGAAAACGAATTAAATGAAATCGGCTATCATAGATGGTTGATTTCGGAGGTAAAATAAAATGGCTATTAAGATTGCAGGTAAACAAGGTCAATACGGAATAATAAGACACAATTTAAGCGTAGGACCAGAAACTGCTTTTATGGCAACAGGCTCGACCGCTAATCAATGGACTAATCCTGTGCTGGCATCGACAAACTTTAGAAGGATATTACTAACTGCCTTAACTCCAGCGATTGAAAGCGGGGTAACGGTTGATGAATATAATACCACAAGTCAAAAAGGACTAAACAAAGAATCATCAAACTTTTTTATTGACAGCAATTCTGGGCTTGCAAAGTTTAATTTCTCAGCCATTGCAGATAAAAACACATTGATTGCACTTGTAGTTGCAGCAATGCAAGGAGTGCGAACTACAGCTGGGACTAATTATGAAAGCGTAATAACCTCTGGGTTTATAAATGGCTTGCTTGATTTTAATGGAGGTAACGGTTATACTTTTGGAATGTGCGAAAAAATTGGGGCAAGCCCTGATGATGGAACACTTTTACAAAACGGAGTAATTGATTCCTTAACTTTGACATTTGATTTTACTGCAAAAGGCGTTGGGAGATTAGTTGGGGTTTCAGGCACTATGGTATTCAAATCGGTTACATACGACCAAACATTGACAGGAACTTTCGTAGAAACTGATTTAAACCCCTATGGCAATACTGAAAGTTTTTCTTTAAGTACGTTCACAAGTGATAGTGTTGATTTAAGTTCTGTATGTATAAGACGAATTGAAGTGAAAATACAAAATTCAGTAGTGAGCAACTGTGCAACAACTGGAGGTGCAGCGAACCAATATGATTTCAATCCGGAGTATTTGATAAATATAATTGTTGACCACAACGCACTTACAGAAAAACTTAGAAATGATTTTAAGAATGGTGCAACTATTGATTTTACCTTAGCTTCTTCTTTACCATCTTCCGCAGATGGTTATTTATCAATAGATGCTCCGGTTTGCAAAATGATTAGTGAACCGATGGTTTATAATGGTGATTTTTATGGGTATAATTTACCTTTAAGGGCATACCAAAGCGGTATAGTTTCGCCACTAACCTTTGTAATGGTGACGTCATTGAACTGGGACTTTAACTTATTTTAAGGAATAAAATGATTCTTAAAAAATCAAAAACAAAATGGATTAAGATAGATTTCATTGAGGGTATTGAGCTGTTTGTTGATTACCCAAAAATAGAACAAATGGAAAAAATGCGAGAGCTTGCTTATCAAGTTATGTTTATTACCCCAGATGAAAATGGAATGATAGACAATCCAGAGGTTAAAGCAAAGCAAACCATAATATTAGAAAAGATTGCAAAGCTAAGAATCAAATATTGCATTAAAGATTGGAAGGGTGTTACGGCAGAGGACGGGACTGAAGTAAAATGTAAATTGGTAAATGACGAAATTGAGAAAGATATTTATGAAAGTTTCATCTCAAATTTAGACCCCTATGATATTATAAGATTAGGTAACATAATACAAACGGAAACTGAATTTAATGAGGCTGATAAAAAAAAATAGTTTTAAGCCAGATAGGCAAATTAAAAGGGCAACGAACAAAACCATTTGATGATGCAATTATATTAAAGATTTTTGATGCTTATGAGTTAGAAAAACAAACATTAAAAGAAAACCCGGAACTATCTAAAGAATATATCAGCGAGGAAAAAATATTGGAACAGGTATTATTCAATTTAGGGATTGAAAATAGTATAGACATTCTTGACGATAGAACCCTGGAAATATTGAGAGACTATCAATTCTTAAAATTTGCACCTCATACAATTAACAATTACGCTTGGAAAGAAGCAGTGATATTGCTTAACCAACTACAACCTAAGTTGTTATTTTAAAGATGGCACTTGAAAAAAACATAAAACTAAAAGTTACGGCTGATACAACTCAAGCTGATGCAAACTTAAAGAAAGTTGATTCTGGTATTGCTAAAATTAGCAGTTCGTTAAAATCAATAACAGCTTTAGCAGGGGTTGGGTTTGGCGTTGCATTCCTAAAAGATAGTGTATCACAATATATCGAAGCTGAAAGAGTAGCTGCTAAACTTGATAGCACACTAAAAAGGAATACTAAGTCTTTACAAGATTATGCAAGTTCCTTGCAGAACCAAACAAGATTTGAAGATGATGCTATAATCAATGGTATGGCTTTAATCGGGATGTTCGTCAAAGATGAAGAGCAAATAAAAAAACTTACACAAGCGACGCTCGATTTAGCAAGCGCAAAACAAATGGATTTAACGACTGCATTTGATTTAGTAAGCAAGACAGCCGGGAGCTCTACAAATGCGTTAAGCAGATATGGAATTGAAGTAGAAGGTG
>DYLN01000084.1:0-1082 GCA_020722085.1 Melioribacter roseus | reverse complement strand
AACTCGAGTAACATTATTGAAAAAATGAATAAAGGATTTGAGAATGAATCTGAATTGCTAAGTATGCTTGGGGATGTGCTTGACACATTAACAGAAAAATATAAACGTTTTTTAATAGCGCAAAAGATGATTGCTGAAGGTACTTATTGGAAAGGTAAATTGAACATTAATAAAGTTAGTCAACCAGATAAACCAGGATTAGGCTTTAGCGATTCAGAAGTAATGAGCGACTTTGCTCGTGAGAATAGTTTTTACATCGAACAGATGAGAGCTGGTTTATTAACCTTACAGGATGAGTTTAGTAAGTTTTGGAATGATACATTTGGTGAAGCAAACAGTTTGTTAGAAAAGTTTTTAGAAACCTTTGCTAATGGATTATTTGAACTTGGTTCTCGTACTTTAATAGGTTCGTTTTTAGATTTTATTCCGGGTGGTGAATTTTTAAAACCATTTCTAAGCACGAATACAGGCGGAAAACAAATAATAAATGTAAACATAGGAAATGAAACTGTTGAGCGGGTTATCGTAAACGGAATTAAATCAGCACAGCAAAAGAGATTACTATGATAACACTTAATCAAACAAGCGGAAATAATAACGATACGATTTGGGTACTAAAGATAAATACAGATACGCCTATTTATTTAGCTACAAGAGATTTAAGTTTAACAAATACTTATGATGGGCAGGTTCTAAATTATGATAACTATTTGACAGAATTATCTTATGAATCAAGTATAAAAGAATCAGGCGGAGTTGGGGCTGTAACAAGCTTTTCATTTAGTATTTCACGTTACGTAAATAACACAGCACTTAATGGATTTTTCAATGAATTTTATCCCGCAACTTCAGGAGTGCATCTGACATCAAAATTGGTTCAATTTGGTGTTTGTTGGGTTGGTGCAATAGCTGATACAGATATTACCTGGCTGTTTGCTGGGAGAATTATCTCTTATGATTTTGAGCAAAGAAAAATGAACGTACAGGTATTTCAGGATTCAGAAATAACTAATAAAGAAATTCCATACTACTCGGTTCAAAAAGATTTTGATAATGATGTAAGCTATTATCCGAATGCACCT
>DYLN01000083.1 GCA_020722085.1 Melioribacter roseus | reverse complement strand
AATATCCAATTCTCAACTCTCGATATTCAACGGCTATTGAAAATTGTTTATTGGGCATTGAATATTGAGAATTTTTTCAGCAGCAATTAAACGTTCAATACCCTTCATAGAAGCCCTCAGACAAGGCACAACTTTCAATATATCAATCTGGATTTCTTATCTGATATGATTTTTTAGTAATTTGATAGATGCTTTTTGCTAAAATTCACTTTTTGAAATGAGTAACAACGAAAAAATAATTGTAAAGGGCGCACGACAGCATAATTTAAAAAATATATCGCTGGAAATACCGCGGAACAAATTGGTTGTATTTACGGGTGTCAGCGGCAGCGGCAAATCATCGCTTGTATTCAATACAATTTATGCCGAAGGACAGAGACGCTACGTTGAAAGCCTTTCTTCTTATGCAAGGCAATTTTTAGAACGAATGAACAAACCCGATGTCGATTATATCAATGGTATTTCCCCTGCAGTTGCAATCGAACAAAAAACCGGCGCTCGCAACCCGAGATCCACCGTAGGAACAACGACGGAAATATACGATTTTTTAAGACTGTTGTTTGCACGCATCGGCAAAACCATCTGCTTTAACTGCGGAAATGTTGTAAAAAAAGATTCGGTCAGCACAATAACTGAATGGCTCGAAGAACAAAATGAAGACTCAAAATTTTATTTAGGCTTTCCGCTTCACTCACACGAGGGCAGATCCGTTAAGGATGAAATTGACCTGCTGAAGAAAAAAGGATTTTTCCGCATCTATAAAGACGGACAGCTTACCGACACGAATGAAACTAAATCTGTTCCTAAAACAAAAGAAGGAATTATTGTTGTAATTGACCGGTTCAAAATAAAAAAAGGGAAAATGCGTGAAACTCTTGCAGAGTCAATCGAAACAACTTTTAAAGAAGGAGAAGGAAGACTTTCGATAGTTTATGCTGATTCAGACACTTCTTCCAGAAGAAACGGAGAAATAAAAAACTTCACAAAATTTTACGAATGCTGCGGTATTCGGTACGAGGAACCGGAACCAAGATTCTTTTCTTTTAACAATCCTTTCGGTGCATGCCCGGTTTGCCAGGGGTTCGGCAGAACAATGGGCTATGACATGGAATTGGTTGTTCCAAATCCGAATTTAAGCATTATGGAAGGTGCTATTGCCCCGTGGCGCACGGTTAAATACAGTAAATATTTACGGGATTTAATTAGAGTATCGAAAGGAAAAATTCCGCTCGAAATTCCCTTTAAGAACTTAAATGAAAAACAGCTCGGTTTAATAAAAGAAGGATTCGACGGTTTTGCCGGTATTAACGGTTTCTTCGAACATCTTGAAAGCAAAACCTATAAAATGCACATAAGAATTTTGTTAAGTAAATACAGAGGCTACACAACTTGCACTGCCTGCAAAGGTTCAAGATTAAGACGCGAGGCGCTTCAGGTTAAAGTAGGCGGTTTATCAATTTATGATATTGTTGTTATGCCGATAGAAAGTTCGTTGAACTTTTTCAAAAATCTTGAATTATCCGATTATGAAAAAGAAATCGGTAAAAGAATATTGGATGAAATAATTAAAAGACTCACATTCTTAAACGAAGTTGGTTTAGGATATCTAACGTTAGACAGACTCAGCAGTACACTTTCGGGCGGAGAAACACAAAGAATTAATCTTGCTACTTCCCTCGGTTCTGCCTTGATGGGGACTTTATACGTACTCGATGAGCCGAGCATAGGTTTACATCCGCGTGATAATTCACGATTAATAAATATTTTAAAATCGCTGCGGGACATTGGCAACACCGTTTTGGTCGTTGAACATGACGCGGAAATGATGCGAGAGGCTGATTTAATTTTTGATATGGGACCCAAAGCCGGTTCAAACGGAGGTGAAATAATTGCCAAAGGAACTTACAACGAAATAATCAATAGCGAAAAATCCTTAACAGGGAAATATTTATCCGGCATATTAAAAATACCCCTTCCGGAATCTAGAAATTTAAAGAAAACTGAAACGATAAAAGTCATAGGTGCAAAAGAAAATAATCTCAAAAATATCAGCGTAGAATTCCCGCTGAAAAAATTTGTCGCTGTAACCGGTGTAAGTGGTTCGGGCAAAAGCACACTTGTTCACGACGTACTTTACGGCGGCATTGTAAAATTGTTAGGAGGCAATCCGCCAAAGCTTGGCAAATATGATTCTATCGAAGGTACAAAATACATTGACGAAATTGAAATTGTCGACCAGTCGCCAATTGGCAAATCTCCAAGGTCTAATCCAATAAGCTATGTGAAAGGCTACGAATATATAAGAGAGCTTTTTGCATCTACTCCTCAGGCAAGATCACGCGGATACAAAGCAGGTTACTTCTCATTCAATGTTCCGGGCGGAAGATGCGAGACTTGCCAGGGTGAAGGCTACGTTAAAATAGAGATGCAGTTTTTAGCCGATCTCTATCTTGAATGCGAAGACTGCAAAGGAACAAGATTCAAAAAAGAATTGCGCGATGTTACTTACCGGGGAAAAAATATTGTTGATGTTCTGGAAATGACTGTGGATGAAGCACTTGAATTTTTTAAGAATAAAGACAAAAGAATTGAAGCCTCTCTGCAGATGCTCTCTGATGTTGGTTTGGGATATATCAAACTCGGACAGCCTTCGAACACACTTTCCGGCGGCGAAGCACAAAGAATAAAATTAGCACTCCATCTAAGTGCGCAGAAAAAAAATAAACATACACTTTTTATTTTTGATGAGCCGACTACCGGTTTACACTTCGATGATATCAACAAACTTCTGAAATGTTTTAATATGCTGATTGACAACGGGAACTCAGTAATAATTATTGAACATAACCTCGATATTATTAAGTGTGCTGATTGGATTATCGATTTAGGACCCGAAGCCGGCGAAAAAGGCGGTGAAATTGTAGCGGAAGGGACTCCGGAAGACATTGCAAAAAATGAAAAATCGTATACGGGAAAGTTTTTAAAAAAATATCTCTCATAGCAATGGAGAAACCATGCCTGCAAAATATTGGCTCATTAAATCCGAACCGGATGCTTTTTCAATAGATGATCTTGCAAAAGCAAAAGATCAAACTACATACTGGGACGGTGTTCGTAATTATCAGGCACGCAATTATATGCGTGACGAAATGAAAATCGGAGATAAAGTTATTTTTTACCACAGCAATGCCGAACCTCCATGCGCAGTAGGCATTTGTGAAGTTGTTAAAGAAGGCTACCCCGATTTCACGGCATTCGACCCGCACGACAAACATTACGACCCTAAAAGCAAAAATGATTCTCCAACATGGTTTATGGTCGATGTAAAGTTTGTAATGAAATTCAAAAAGGCGGTAACGCTTCCGGAGATTAAAACAAACAAAAAATTGCATAAAATGAAACTCATCCAGCCCGGAAATCGTTTGTCTGTTATGCCAGTTACCAAGGAAGAGTTTGATGAGATTGTGAAAATGGGAAGTTAAGTGCAGTGGTTTAGTACCGTAAAATAAATGGTTTTGCATTTGATTTTTTTTCTCTCTAAATTGGATTGTGTATCTATGTAAAAACTCCCTCCCATACAGTAGACAATAATAAACTGATGTACGGTATTAATTAAGAAAGAAAACTTTATAGAAAAATTTATTTACTATCTGTAATGTGCATAACCGGCTTTAGAGGCAAAATAGAACATAAATGGAGATTTAATGGTTTTGAAATTACAGAAACCAGCTACCCTCCGCACGTATCAATCAAGGCACATTCGCATTACTGTTCCATGTTATCAATCGTTCTTAGCGGCAGTTTCACCGAACAATTTAAAAACAAAAAAATAGAAATGTCGGAGCTTGGTTTATGTTATAAACCTGCAAGAGAAGTTCATTCCAATAAATTTCACAACTACGGCGCAAGATGTTTAACTATTCAATTGTCTAATGAATGGATTGAAAAATTGCACAACGAGGGCTTCGATACGGAACATGTCCTTGCCTCGTCAACATATTTGAATACATCAATTCTTACCAGACTTAGAAACGAACTTCAAATAATTGACAAATACAGCGAGACTATTATTCAAGGATTAATAATAGAATTATTTGCGAATTTAATGAGACCGGCTGCTGAGACAGAAGATAAAACCCATATCCCCAGCTGGCTTACAGACATTATTGACTATATCGAAAATTCATTGTACGATGATTTATCAATAAATGCTATCGCGAAAAATATCGGAATTCATCCTGTTTATTTAATTAATACATTCCGTAAGTATTATAACACAACACCGGGGAAATATCTCCGACAGAAAAAGATTGAACATATTTGCATGGAATTATCAAACGGCAGCAAATCATTAATGGATGTTGCATATAAGTATAACTTTACCGATCAATCTCATTTTATAAAATTCTTTAAGAAGCATACTGGTTTAACACCTTCAAAATATGTATCGCTCAACAGAAACTAAATCTTCGCGTTAATAAAGAAAGGCTCGGTGATGAAACTTCTATATTGGTTTTCCCTTATTCTTTTTACCGCTCATAGTACAAATTCTCAGCAGTCAGTTGATCAATTAATCAATCCAGAGCTTCCTTCTCTTCTTGAAATGTACCGGTTCCTTCATGCCAATCCTGAGATCTCTTATCAAGAAGAGAGAACGTCTGCTTTTATCGCGAAGGAATTGCGCTCGCTTGGTTTCGAGGTAACTGAACGAGTTGGGAAATACGCTGAGCCTCACCGCATTAGTTACGGGGTTGTGGGGATAATGAAGAACGGCAATGGTCCAACGGTGTTAGTCCGCACCGACCTCGATGCGCTGCCTCTGGAAGAACGAACAGGTCTCCAGTACGCTAGCAAGCTAAGAACGAAAAATGACGAAGGTGAAGAAGTGAGCGTGATGCATGCTTGCGGTCATGATATCCACATGACGTCATTCATAGGTACGGCGCGGATATTGACCAAACTGAAAAACCGTTGGCACGGAACGCTGATAATGATCGGACAGCCGAGCGAGGAGCGCGGCGCTGGTGCCAGAGCAATGCTCAATGATAATCTTTATACACGATTCGGCAGACCGGATTATGTATTAGCACTTCATGATAACGCTTCACTCGAAGCAGGCAAGATCGGGTTGTGCGAAGGATATGCGCTCGCCAGTGTTACCTCAGTGAACATCACTGTGTATGGTGTCGGTGGACATGGGGCATATCCACAAACTACCAAAGATCCAATTGTGCTGGCGTCGCAGATTGTTCTTGCACTTCAAACTATTGTTAGCCGCGAAAATTCACCTTTAGATCCGGCAGTAGTAACGGTTGGGGCAATTCACGGCGGCACAAAACACAACATCATTCCGGATGAAGTGCAGATGAAATTGACTGTACGTGCTTATAAGGAAGAAGTTCGAAAGCACATTCTCTCTTCGATCAACCGCATTTGCGACGGCATAGCACAAGCTGCAAACGTTCCGGCAGACCGGATGCCGGTTGTTAAAGTTGATGAGACCGAATTTACTCCTTCGACATACAATAATCCCGAACTTACACATCGACTGACAGCAACATTTGAGTCAGTGCTAGGAAAAGAAAATGTTGTCAAACTTGATCCTGTGATGGGTGGAGAGGATTTTGGCATTTTCAGCATCGATAACACGATTCCGCTTTGTATATTCTGGCTTGGCGCTGTCGACCCGTTAAAAATAGAAAAAAGCAAAAAAGATGGAACGCCGCTGCCCTCGCTTCACTCAAGTCAATTTGCACCGATGTCTGAACCAACAATCCGCACAGGCATAAAGACAATGACATCAGCTGTACTGGAATTGATGAAGTCACGAGACGAGCGGATTCTACGAGATTCCTTTGGAGAATAATTACTTTTTGGTCACGCTCATAAAGGAGAGGTTATAAGTGAATATTGTCTGTTCGCAACCATGTTAACTTCTTTATCTATTACGAAATTTTATCCAACTTAATTTTTTACAACTACCTTAATTTTTTACAATACTTTTCAAGCATCAGAAAGTAAATTTTTGTTCGAATCTTGGCGCCTTTTTATCAAAGTAATTTACCAAATAATAATACATCACAACACAAAAAGAGGAGAGGTTCAAATGAACAAACACCTTACTTTTTTCTTATTACTTTTCTTAATTCCTATTATGATATGGGCACAGGGCAAAACTACTATTAAGGGAAGGGTCACGGATAGCGAAGGCAATCCGCTGCCAGGTGCAAATGTTGTCATAAGAGCTTTGAACTATGGTGCGGCAACCGATGTCAACGGTTATTACACTATTGAAATTTCGGCAGAACAATCAACCGGTCAAACAGTTACCCTTACAGCAAGTTTTGTTGGCTATAAAGGACAAAGTGTGGCTATTACTCTTAACGGCAGAACCATTGAACAAAATTTCGCTTTGGAAACCGATGTTTTCGAAAGCGAACAAGTTGTTGTTACTGGTATAGCTAACAAAAGATCTAAAGGGATTGCGGAGGTGTCTGTCTCACGGTTAAATGCCGTTGATTACTCAAAAGGTAATTCTTACCAATCTTTTTCGCAACTCGTTGCAGGTAAAATAAGCGGTATTCAACTAACACCTACTTCGGGTAACGCCGGAGCTGGATTTAGATTCTATGTACGTTCTGGAGGCGGTATAAACGGCAACGAGCAGCCGGTAATTTATTTGGACGGTGTAAGACTCTATGACGCTGAAGCCGGCGCTTTCGGTGTAGGTGGACAGGGAATCAGCACATTATCTTCGTTAAATCCGGATGATATCGCCAATATTGAAATATTAAAAGGACCTGCCGCTGCATCAACTTACGGAGTGAACGGTTCAAATGGTGTGGTTTTAATTACTACAAAAAGTGGAAGTGTGGTAGCCGGCGGGAGAGGGTTGTCAGTCAATTATAAGTACACTTACGGATTCAACGATCAATCCAAAAAATACAGTACAGATTATTTTAAATCTGCCGATGATGCAAACGGAATATTTATCAGAGGATACGTCCGCGAACACATAGTTGATGTTTCTGGAGGCGGAGATAAAATTCGATATTATGGCTCATTTTCCAGCCGCTATGACGGAGGAATTTTACCAAATACGGATTTAAATAGAAAATCACTTAAAGCAAATATTACTGCCTTCCCGAATGAAAAATTAACACTTAGATTAAACAGCATATTCAATTATAACGATATTAACCGTCCGCAGAATGATAACAACATTTTGGGATTTCTGGGGAATACATTGCTGTTTCCTACCTCATGGCGATTTACCGACAGCCTTGCTGTCCGCGGATTAACAGACTTAAACAAAGAGGATCAATTCATTGGTAATTTTCAAGCAACTTATTCTCCGATAGAAAATTTGGAACTCAATGCTAGTGTCGGTGTTGATAATTTAACTTCAAGGGAAGATAGAACATTTCCCGCTAATCTAATTTATTCAGGCCGTACAAGAGGGGAAAGAGATGTCTACAATAATGAAAACAAACAATTTACTTACGACTTAAATGCAAGGTACAATTACAGTATAACAGACGAATTAAAGGCAACATCAATTATTGGGGTTCAATTGTTTAATAGAACGTTCAGAAGTGCGTGGGTAGGAAGCCAAACATTTGCAACTGAATTAATTACAAATGTTGGTGCCGGTTCTTTAACAAATATTTACGATGAAAGCTTCATAAATACGCGCGATGCCGGTATTTTCACGGACAATTCTTTTAGTTTTCAGGATAAGTACTTCTTGACAGTTGGCGTAAGAGAAGATTTTGCTAGTTCTATTGGCGTAGATGCACCTTCCGTAGTATACCCGCACGTAAGTGCAGCGGTAAGATTGGACAGAATAGGTCTTATCCCGACCAGTATTTTCAGCTTATTTAAATTAAGAACAGCTTACGGTGAAACTGGTCAACTCCCTCAGTCGACAGATCCTATTCCCTTACTATGGGGTGCTACCACTGGCGGCTATGGCGGCGGTGCAACCGTTGTAAATATAGGAAATCCAGCTATTAAACCGGAAAGAATTAAAGAATTTGAAGTCGGCATAGATGCGGAATTTCTCAACACTTTTTCATTAGAATTTACTTACTATCTTCAAAATGCTAACAACTCAATTGTTGGATTTAACAATCCACCATCAACCGGTTTAACCGCTTCATCCGTGCCTTTTAACATAGGTTCCATTAAATCCTCAGGCTTTGAATCTTTGTTACAAGCTAGTGTGTTAAAGAGCATGGATTTCGGACTAGATATGAGTTTTATTTGGAACTATCAAAAAAATGAGGTAACAAGTATTGGAGGTGCACAGCCCATATTTGACGGCTTTAATCAAAACGTCATAAAAGAAGGACTGCCAAAACATGAATTCTATATGGTAAAAGTTAACGGTGCGAAATTTGATGCCAACGGCAAATACGCCGGACCGAATGTAACAACCGACCGTTATGATTTCGGAAATCCAATACCCGCACATACTGGCTCGTTCACCGTAAATTTCCAGTTTTTCAAGAACTTTAATTTATACTTGCTTGCCGACTGGGCATTAAAAAGAAAAATGATAAATGATACTCAACGTTTTGCTACACGGTTTGGAAATACGCCAGAGTATGAGAAACTAAAGAGGCAATTAGGACTTGTAAACGACCCCAATGTTACACAGCTTACTCCGGGTACATCCGAATACATCGCCGCTGCAAATAGATATGCTAAAATGGATGGAAATTATACATCCAATTATGTTGAAGATGCGGACTTTTTCAAACTCAGAGAAGTAAGCATTAGCTACAGCTTTAGAGATCTGCTTGTTGATTTACTCGGGCAGTATGGAGTAAATGACCTCGTTGTAGGTTTCTCTGCAAGAAACGTACTCACGGCTACTCCATATACAGGTTCAGATGTTGAATTAAATTCAAACGGGAGCCGGAGTTTAACAAGAGGATGGGATTTCCTCACACTTCAAAATCCCAGAACAGTCAACATGTGGATTAGAGTATCATTCTAATTTATAAGGAGATAAATAATGAAAAACATAAAAATATTTTTAATCATAATTTCAGCAGTATTCATAACAATTTCGTGCAAAGATTATGTAACAGGAATCGATCCTTTTATTGATAGAATTGAAGATTCGCGGCTAAATAACCCTTCTCAAGTGCCTTTTCTTATAGCAGGTGTGAAGACAAGATTTGCCAACGCAACTACCCAAATGAATAATATCGCCGACGGTCTGTCGGATGCTTTTATTTTTGACCAAAACGTACCGAATGCTACTTATCCAACTTTCCGCGACATAGATAGAGGACAAATACTGCCGGACAATAATTCTACAAGGGCACCTTATAGAGCTATCGGTCAATATCGATTTTATGCTGACAATTTAATTGAACGTGTAAACAAAATGAGCATAAGCGATAATAGTCTGAAAAACCAGGCTTTATATACAGGCTATTTCTACAGCGCTTATGCAAGATATCAATATGCTACTTATTGGGGTAATGCAAAAACTGCAGGTGGCTCTCCGGTTGATGGCGGAGCTTTTTTAACATCTAATGAGCTTTATGATCAAGCTATTAACATGTTTAAAGAAGCATTAAAATATACAACCGACGCAGCTACTATCAGAATTACAAATTCCTGCATTGCACGTGCTTATCTTTATAAAGGAGATTATGCAAATGCTGCTACCTTTGCTTCACAAGGTATGGTTAACGGCGATGCACCGTTTCAGGCACTTCATAACGTGCAGGAAAGCTCGGATTACTGGGGCAATTCGGGTGCCGGCAGATCGCAGTTTGTTTGCGACTTCAGATTTAAAGCCTATCTGGATGCCGATCCTGCCGAAGCAAATAGAATTAAATTAGCTTCTAAACTTGGCAACGATAAAGTCACTACTTATTATTATCAAGTAAAATATCCTGCAAACTCTTCCCCTGAAGATGAAATGACCTGGCAAGAAAATAACTTAATGCGCGCTGAACTTACACTACGAGGTCAATCGGCAGGCGACCCACTTACATTAGTTAATGAAGTAAGAGCTTCTCATAATATTTTGCCGCTTGTTTTAGTTGACCTTGATGTAATTTACACTGAACGCGATAAAGAATTGTTCTGCACAGGAAATCGTTTACCCGACCAAAGAAGATTTAACAAATGGCATCTTGGAGCGGAAACATGGCAGTATTTCCCCATTACTATAGATGAAATAAACAGTAATCATAATTTATAAAACCTCCTCTCTCCATTAAGTGATAAGAAAGGCTGCGAATCTAAAACTTTGCAGTCTTTCTTTTTATATTTATTCTAACCAAACCGGAGGAAAAAAATGAATTTCTCTTTTAGAAAAATCTTTTTAACGTTTTTTTATATATCAATACTTCCATTCTACTGCCAGACGAATTCTTTTGTAAGAGATGAAAATATTTCTCAAATGATCAACGAAATTTCTGCCGGCTCACTTAAGTATAATATAGAAAAACTTGTTGGATTTAAAACAAGACATACATTAAGTAATACAACAAGCGATACTGAAGGTATCGGCGCCGCCCGCAGATGGGTAAAATCAGAATTTGAAAAGTATGGACAGGCTTCAGACGGCAGATTATTTGTTTATTTTGATTCGTTTTGGGTTGAACCGGATAATAGAAGAATTTCACGGCGTGTTGAATTAAAAAATATCATTGCAGAATTAAAAGGAACCGATCCAAATGATGATAGAATTTTTATTGTCGGCGGACATATCGATTCGAGAGTAAACGATGTTATGGACTCTACTTCTTTTGCCCCTGGCGCCGATGACGATGCATCGGGCGTTGCACTTGTTATGGAATTAGCCCGTCTAATGTCGAAAAGAAAATTTCCCGCAACAATTATGTTTGTTGTTTTCTCGGGTGAGGAACAAGGTTTATACGGCTCAAAACACTTAGCCGAGAAAGCAAGAGAAAACAAGTGGAATATAGCTGCCATGCTTAATAACGATATTGTCGGAAGCAGCGGTCCATCTGGCGATACTTTTTTAAGAAACAATATTGATGTTAGAGTTTTCAGTGAAGGAATTCCTTCTTTTGAAACCGATTCGGAAGCAAGAGTTAGAAAACTTATTGAATCTGAAAACGACAGCAAATCAAGACAATTAGCCAGATACATAAAAGAAACTGCCGAACGGTATATCGATCAATTAAGAATAAATTTAATCTATAGAAAAGATAGGTTTCTTAGAGGCGGCGACCATACACCTTTTAATATGAACGGTTTTGCCGCCGTAAGATTTTGCGAGATGAATGAAAATTATGATCATCAGCATCAAAATGTGCGTAGCGAAAACGGCAGACAATACGGCGATTTAATTAATTTTATAGATTTCGACTATCTAAGAAAAATCACCGCTGCAAACTTAACTGCACTGGCAAATTTAGCCCTGGCACCGGATTCACCAAAGAACGTTGGGATCGAAGTTAAAGAGCTTACAAATTCCACAACATTAAAATGGGAAAAGCCTAACGGAAAGGCACCCTACGGCTATTTCGTACTGATTAGAAATTCGTCATCACCAACATGGGAAAAGAAAATTTTTGTAAAAGGGGATAATGTTACTATTCCTTATTCTAAAGACAATTTTCTTTTTGCAGTACAATCTGTAGATGAAACGGGACACGAAAGCTTGCCCGTAATTCCCTTGCCAATCTTTAGGTAAAAAGCCTCTAGCCTTCCGCAAGCATGTTGTGCCTGCACACCGGAGTGTTTTGCATGCCTGTCTGAAGCAAAGGTTTCGCTTTGGTCGCTTATGCTCCCGAGCTTCAGCAACGGAGCGCGAAGACAGGGCACACAGGTGAACGTGCGGGCGTCAAACAGACTCTACGAGCGGGCAGGCGAATTTGTGAAACGAATTTATCTTTTTATTACCTTTTTAATCTCTTTCTTAAAAGAATTATACGATTGTTCCCCTTCAAGAAAAGAAATTTTTTTCCCTGTCTTATCAAAGGTAAATGTTGCAGGCAAAGCACCATTCCAGTTTTCATCCAGCAATTTAATCAAGTCTTCATCCTTTTCAAATCCATTCACAAAATTGGCGAAGTTTGCATTTTGCTTTTCCAGAAACGGAATTATCTTAGAATCTATTTCGTCAGGATAATCAATACTAATACCTATAAAATCAACCGGTTTATTTTTATAATCGTTAACAAGTTTTACAATAGAAGGAAATTCTTCCCGGCATGGAATGCACCACGTTGCCCACAAATTTATGAAAAGTGCATTCCCCTTTCTGTTTTTAAGAAGTGAAGAGAGTTTTTGTTTATCAATTTTCTCAATTTTTATTTTTTCCGTCTGTGCACTAAATACAACAAAAGGCAAAACAAACAGAGCGGCTAAAAAGAAGAACTTAATTTTCATAATTAATCAACTCTTTTAATGGTGCAGCCAAATGCTTTTGTTTGTGCAACTGTAACTTTTTTGCCTGCAAGTATTTCATCTAAAGCATTTCGCGCATCCTGACGCTGAATATTATCCCCCCTTCTTGAATCATCTATTCTTCCATGGTACAAAATCTCAAAATTGCTGTTAAGCACGTAGACTTCAGGCGTAACCGAAGCATTGAACCTGTCGGCTATTTTATTACCCGGGTCTTTCAATATGGTAAAGTTTAGGTTGTTTTTTTTAGCATGCTCTGCAACCTCTTCGGCACTTTCCTGTTTATTTGAATTGATGCCGAGGAACACAGTATTTTTATCTCTATAATCTTGATAAAGTTTTTCCATTCTTTGATTATAAGCGTTGGAGACAGGGCATTGTGTTGCCACAAAAATGATTACAATGGCTTTGGCATTTTTGTAGTCGTATAAGGAATGCTCTTTTCCGTTATAATCCTTTAAAGTAAAATTCTGAATTTTTCCCGGTTCACCGGCATTAAGTGCAATTTGGAAAAGAAAAGCAATGATCATAACTAAAAATATATTTTTCTTCATTTCTATCTCCTTTGAAAAAATTGGAGGCTTATTATAAATACAGTATGATAAATTTGCAAGGAAAAACAACAGCCAATAATACACTCAACAAATACCTTGTTACTCTGAAAGTTATCCTTTATTTTATTAAGTAATTAATATTCTTCCCGCAAATTTTCTTTTCCGGTTTCTTCTTTTTTTTAGAACAAGTGGAGACAAAATGAGAGCATTAAAAAATATATTAATTACAGCCGTAATACTTACCTCGTGTAAATCCTCGGATACACAACTGGTCATTATGCCCGCATTTCCAAATTTGTCTTTTGAATATCCTGTCGATATTCAATTCCCTGACGATAATACCAACCGGCTTTTTGTTCTTTCACAGCCCGGCGTTATTTACGTTTTTGAAAACCGGAGTGACGTTGCTTCAAAAAAGGTCTTTCTTGATATAAGCAGCAAAGTGCTCTACGGCGGTGAGCAGGGACTGCTCGGTTTAGCGTTTCATCCCTACTATAAAACTAACGGCTATTTTTATATAGATTACACAACAGACAATCCACGAAGAACTATTGTATCAAGATTCCGGGTAAGTGCAGATGATCCGGACAAAGCAGAGCCATCGAGCGAGACAATTTTACTCGAAGTCCCTCAGCCGTATTCAAACCATAACGGCGGACAAATAGTTTTTGGAGGCGACGGCTATTTATATATTTCTTTTGGAGACGGAGGCTCTGCAGGCGATCCTCAAAACAATGCTCAAAATTTACAAAGTCTGTTAGGCAAAATCCTCCGGATTGATGTTAATAACCGGCAAGGAAATTTGAATTACAGCATCCCACCGGATAATTCATTCGCAGGAAATTCAAACGGCTACCGCGAAGAAATATATGCCTACGGCTTAAGAAATCCCTGGCGCTTTAGCTTTGATAAAGAGACAAACAGGCTGTGGGCGGCTGATGTCGGACAAAATACGTGGGAAGAAATTGACTTAATTGAAAAAGGGAAAAATTACGGCTGGCGTACCATGGAAGGATTCCATTGCTACAACCCATCCCACAATTGTGATACAACCGGTTTAACAATGCCTATTTGGGAATACGGGCATGATGTGGGTTATTCAATAACAGGCGGCTATGTTTACCGGGGCAGTTCAGCTGCTTCATTGATCGGCAAATACATTTACGGGGATTACGGAAGCGGAAATATCTGGGCATTAGATTACACAAATAATACTCCACAAAACACATTATTATTCCCAACGGTGCACAACATCTCTACATTTGGAGTAGATCAAAACAATGAATTGCTGTTTGCTTCGTATGCCCAGGGTAAATTGTACAAAATTGTTGAACAAACAGCCGTAGAGCAGACTGAAAACCGAGAAACTCCTTCCGAAATCATTTTGAAACAAAATTTTCCAAATCTCGACAGAGTTCGCTCGTCAGAGTTCGCCCGTTTGAGTCCGTGGACCCCAATCCGTGACCTCGTCCGTGACGAAGTCACGAGACGGGCGGAGTCTTCGACCGGAGTCTGGCGACCATTTAATCCAAATTATGCAATAGGATTCGAAACTTGTCCCCGACATCTTGTCGGGGGAAAGTAACTGTGTCCTTATAAAAGAAGAACAGAAATCAGATTCTCACGTTTCTA
>DYLN01000237.1 GCA_020722085.1 Melioribacter roseus | reverse complement strand
ATTTTTTTATTTTGTCATTGCGAAGTCAGGCGAACGAGTCCCTTTATTTTCTATACCACAGTTAATTGAACCTGACAAAGCAATCTTGCTTTTATACCTGAATGCTTTTTTGCCTTGTCTTCTTCCGTTTTTAACTGCGAGGTTGCTTCGTCAGCCTCATACGCACTTATTTTTCTTTCTACACTTTTCTTTCGGCTTCCTAAGAATGACAACGTTTTTCAAGTGTTTTCTATAAATATCTAAACTTTTACAAGTGAACTCCTGTTGGCTGAACTATTATAAAAATTTTGTTTCTTTATTATAATTATAATGGTATTTTTGATATATGTCAATGTTTTGAAATTATAAATTTCTTGGTAAAAAGCCCTTTTATATTAATTGATTTTTCCACACAATTTTTGACAGTATCAAAAATATTGTTGTAAAAATGATTTTGTGCTTTGCCCATTATGAATATCTTCCCGGTCACTCGCATGCGCTCCACTACCATGTATAAGTAATATAGGATCTGGTATATATTCTGCTCTAATTAAAAAAGATAAAGCAATAATATATAATACAGCAATGATTACTTTTTTTATTGTTTTCATTTTTTCTTTGTGTTATTCGAGAAAATTTTATTTGATATTTTCGTATCTAACAGTCCTGTGTTTTCCATAATCATTACACTTAAAAACCAAATCCAACCAAAAGTTTCTCCACCTACTAAAGCTCCAAATGTAATATTAAAAACCTTTATCATATCACGTCCTGGATATAAATTATTTCCCACATATCTACCAAATATCATTCCCCCTATAAATAATGGCTCATCGTGGTTTTGAGTGGTTAACTTTTGGCCATTAAATAGCCTCCAGCATACACGTCAATATCTTCAGCCTCAAGTACTCCTCATCTCTAAACCCATAAGCCCTGCGTTGTATTACACGAATCTTTGTATTTAATCCTTCAACATAACCAAGAGAGACCTTGTTTTCCGGCCTGCAATAAGCGGCCAAGCCATCCCAGTGCCGCTCAATCAACCCGCAGAACTTTTCGTAAGGTTTCAACCTTTGCCATTTAAGCGACTTCTTCCAGTTCTCAAAAAACTTTCTTGCCCATCCCTCGGCATCGTAATCCCACAACTGACCGAAAGATTCTTTAAGCATATAAGCCACGTTAAGCCGCTTGTTTATCTTCAACAGTTTCGCCAGATTCTTCCGCCCGTCGTTCGTCAGGTTCTCGCGTCGCGACAGCAGCGTGTATTTCTGACCCTTGATAAATTTCTTACTGCTGCCGGTCAGCCGCGCGTATTCCTGTTTACGAACCACGTCCAGCGATTCCTGTAAATGTCTGATAACATGAAATTTGTCGTAAAGGATTGCAGCCTGAGGCGCGTTTTTCCGCACTGACGCCTCAAACACGGACCACATGTCCATTACCGCAAGGCGTATTTTTGCCGCTTTTTTAGGCCCTAACCATGCATAAAATTCATCCATGCTTTCTTCCGAGCGGTTCGTTCCTCCAAACCATATAGGCCTTTTTCTCTCAAGGTCGCTCACAATTATCCGGTATACATGTCCTTTCCTTAGCGACACCTCGTCAACGCCTATTATACGCGGCCCCGGCGTTCCAATCCGCCTTAACTGTTCGACCATGTACTGCTTATCCATCTCTTTTACGCTGTGCCAGTCCAGACGCTGCTCTTTTGCAACATCTTTTACCGTCATTGTCCGGCACTTGCGGCCTATGAAAAACGTAAGCAGTTTCGTATACCTTCCGTTCTCTGCAATCCATGGCACTCGTTCCATCTTTACCAACCCGCACTTCTTGCAAAAAACCCGTCTAACTTCAACTTCCAGGTAAACCCGCTTGTCTCCGCACGGCAAATCCCGTATCCTGCGTACTTTCCTGTCGTAAAACGTCCTGTGTACAGTTCCGCAACACCCGCAAATATTTTTTTTTTGACGTCTCTCTAGCTTTATTACTACGCTATATGGGTCGCCAAAAATCCCCTTAAGGGCTGCTTTAGGCCGGTACCCGGGGAATTGATACTCGTCCTGCAACCGTCTGTGTTTTTTCATACCTATATTTTGCCAAGTTTTCGGACGGCTGAAAAGACATTTTTTGCTCTATTTTAAATGCGTTTTTGTGCTTTCTGTGGTATAATTTACCCACACGAAATCACGAAGAGCCT